>CASBQA010000285.1 GCA_949127635.1 Nostocales cyanobacterium PMM_0069
CCAAAAGCAACGCGGTTTCAAGTTACTCTCAAAGCTGGTTTAACTGACTTAAAAAAACATCGTCTGGATAAAGATTTAGCTTGGACTTTCAACACCGAACTCATCAACTTAAGTAATTTACCAGGTGTGAACCCTATAGAAAAGGTTGAAGCGGAATCGATTGATTTAAAAGAGAAGTTGCAATTTACATCAAATGTAGAATTGAATTTAGATTCAGTGAAAAAGCATTTGCAACTTCTTCCTGAAGGTAAGAAGGAAGGTGTACGCTTCAAGGTTGATTTAGCGAAGGAAGAAAAGCCTTCAGAGAATGAAGAACCACTGGAAAAATTTGACCCTTCAGCACGGAATTGGGTTTATAATTTGATTCCGCAGCAAAATCTTGAGAAAGCAACTCGTTATCGCTTGCAATTTTCTCCCGGTGTGCGTCCGGCTGATGGTAATCTGCTAAGTGAGAAGGAGTTTGTCAGTAAGTTAACAACTTATTCCCCATTGACATTTCAAGGAATTAAATTTTACGGGCAACCTGATGCAAGTGGTACATATGGGAGATTTATTCAAGGTAGTCCACAGCTAGAATTTAATAACGTCGTCATGGCAGATTCGGCTATTGAAAACATTAAAATTAATCCTGCACCGCAAGATATTTCTCGAATTATCCAAGTCAACGATCAAGATAAACTTGTCAGCATCAATCCTTATGCTTTAAAACCTGCCACTCGTTATAAAATCACGATTGGTGGAAATCTCAAAGATAAGTTTGGACAGACTTTAGGTAAACCAGTTACCGTCAATTATGATACGGGAGATTTAGCTGGGGATATTTGGGTTCCTGATGGATTAAATATTTTCCCTGCGGGTAAGAATTTACAGCTAAATATAAATACAGTCAATTTACCAGAGTCAAAATACAAAGCTGCTTATAAAGTAGTTCCAGCAACAGATTTAGTTTATTTTAATAGTGGGAATGATTTATTACCGAAATCATCGGAATGGCAAAGTTTCAAAATAGCCACGAAGAAGAATCAATCAGTTGATGTAAGTATTCCTCTACGGCAAAAGGTTGGTACTTCCACAGGAATGCTAGCTTATGGAGTACAAGGACGCACTAATAAATATCAAGAGAATAATAAGGAACTTTGGAGAGAGTTTATCAGTTATGGGTTAGTTCAATTGACGAATTTAGGTGTATTTTCCCAGTGGTTTCCAGAATCGAGTTTAATTCGGGTTCATCATCTTGCTGATGGTTCACCTGTAAAAGGTGCTGCTGTGGAAATTTATGAATCGAAATTGAATGCAAAATCTCGTCCGCAACCGATACCTTGTGCATCAGGTAAAACTGATGAAAATGGAAATTTAAAGCTGAAGATTTCAGATTTGCAGTCATGTTATGCTCAAAGTAAAAGCTTAAAAAAATCACCAGAACTATTAGTTGTAGCGCGTGAAAATCAAGATTGGGCATTTGCACGCACTGATGAATATAGCGGTAGTTATGGTTATGGGATTGATGCCGGTTGGCAAAATGATAAACCAGAATCACGGGGAGTAATTTTTTCGGATAGGCAGTTGTATCAACCAAATGAAAAAGCTTATTTTACCGGCTTTGCTGATTATTTACAAAATGGGACGATTCAGCAGGATAAAAAAGCTGTTTATCAATTAAATATTCTAAATCCAGATGGGCAGAAGACAGATTTAGGTACGCAAACAACAAATGAGTTTGGGACGTTTTCTCTGGAAGTGCCTATCAAGAGCAATCAAAAATTAGGTTATTATACAATTCAAGCGAAGGGGAAAAACGGACACGAAATTTCTGGAGAATTTCGCGTAGCTGAATTTAAACCACCAAATTTTAAAGTTGAATTAGCTTTAGATAAGCAATTTGCTCTGATTGGTGATAAGATTGAGGCGAAAACCACAAGTAATTATCTGTTCGGATCACCTGTGGAAGCAGGAAAGGCAAAATATTTTGTCACGAGAAGCCAAACGAATTTTATCCCTAAGGGTTGGGAAGAATTCAGTTTTGGTAGACAATGGTTTTTCCCAGAAGAATCTCCTTCTTTACCAAGCGATGTCTTGCAAACTGATACTCAGCTAGATGCGAATGGTAAAAGTAGTCAAGTTGTAAGTGTGGGGAAAGATTTACCTTATCCGATGATTTATCGAGTGGATGTTGAAGTTGCAGATGTTTCTAATTTATCTGTAGCGAATTCTCAAACTTTTACAGCTTTGCTGAGTAATCGTCTCATCGGTTTAAAAAGCAACTTTGTCGCTGAAGCTGGAAAAGCTTTTCCAATTCAAGTTGTCGTTTCTGACTTTACAGGAAAAGTGCTGGAAGGTGAACGCATTAGGTTGGAATTGCAGCAGATGAAATACAGCAGTTTAACTAAAGTGGTAGAAGGTAGTAAAACTGCGAAAAATCAAGTTGAATATAAGACTGTGGGAAAAGTAGAAGTTACATCCAGTAACAGTCCTCAATCTGTAAGTTTAACACCACCCGAATCGGGTTCTTACAGAATTAGAGCTAATTTTAGCGATGGTTGTAGAGACGTTACATGTAACGTCTTTACAGTTACAGATTTGCAAATTTGGGCAACTGGTGCAAATTCAGTAGCTTGGAGTGAAGGTGAAAAAGATAAGTTGGAGGTGAAACTTGATAAAAAAGATTTTAAAGTCGGTGAAACTGCTACCGCACTAATTCAATCTCCTTATAAAGAAGGAGAATTATACTTTGCCGTTGTCAAAGATAAACCGATCTATCAACAGATTATCAAAGTTAAGGGCGGTGCGCCACAAATCCAATTTAAAGTTACACCAGAAATGCTACCAAATGCAGCAGTTGAAGCTGTGTTGGTACGTCAAGGTGTTCCTCTAAATAAATTGGAACCCGGAAGTTTAAATAATTTAGCAAAAATTGGCTTTGCACCTTTTAAAGTTAATTTGGCAGAGAAATATTTAAAGCTGCAAATTACACCTTTGCAAAATTCCTTGGAACCTGGTGCTTCAGAAACGGTACAATTGGAACTCAAAGATAATCAAGGAAATCCCACCAAAGGACAATTCACCGTTATGGTGGTGAATGAAGCAGTGTTACAACTTTCTGGTTATCGTCCACCAGATTTGGTAAATACGGTTTATGCTGAACAATCAATATCTACCCGCTTTAGCGATAATCGTCAAAATGTGGTGGTAGAACAAAACGCTGTAGCGAAACCAAAAGGTTGGGGTTATGGTGGTGGTTTCTCAGCCGGTGCAGCAAATACGCGCATCCGCAAAGATTTTCAAGCTTTAGCTTACTATAATAATGTACGTACAGACGCTGATGGTAAAGCACAGATAAGCTTTAAATTACCAGATAATTTAACTACATGGCGAGTAATGGCGATCGCTACTGATGGAAATTTGCGTTTTGGTAATGGTGAAACAACCTTTATCACCACAAAGCCACTCCTAACTAATCCAATATTGCCACAATTTGCGCGTCCAGGCGATCGCATTCTCGCAGGTTTATCCGTAACTAACAACACTAACTCATCTGGTACTTTAGCAATTGATGGTGCAGTTAGCGGTACAATCAACTTTGAAGGGAAAAATCCTACTGCTGTTTCTTTACAAACTCAAGCTGAATCAGCTACTTCTGCTTATCGCTTTCCCATCGTCGTTTCCAGTGTTGGTGAAAGTAAAGTCCGCTTTACAACTCAACTTAATGGCAACACCGATGCTTTTGAAGTTCCTTTGGAAGTTAAACCGCTGGAAGTTACAGAAGAAGTTGTGGAAACTGGTGTAATACCAAATTCGTTTGAAACGCAAAGGAACGCAAAGGGTAACGCAAAGGAACGCAGAGTTTTTAAGAGTCAAGTTGCAAATCAAGTCAAAATTCCGCTGAATGTCGATAAAAATGTCTTACCCGGAGTGGGAGGTTTAGACATTCAATTGGCAAGTACTCTGATTCCGGAAATTAAAGCACCTGCAAAACAAGTTATAGAAGATGATGATTTACCTTTTGCGGAACCTGCTGCGAGTCAATTGATTATTGCCGCTAATCTGCAAACACTCTCAGAAAAATACGCTCAGACTTTCCCAGAATTTAACTTTACCAAACAATCAACCCAAGCGATCGCCCAATTGCAAAAACTCCAACTCGCCGATGGTGGTTTTGCAGCTTATCCGGGACAAGAAAAATCCGATCCTTGGATTTCTCTTTATGTAGCTGAATCTTTGGCGAAAGCAAATGTAGATGCAGGGATGATATCACGCCTCAAGGGATATTTGCCGAAAATCCTTGCCAACCCCGGACAATTTGAGTTTTGCAAACAGCAACCCTGCAAAAGCCAAATGCAACTTAATGCTTTAATTGCCACTGCACAATTTGGCGAAAAACGCAATAGCTTTTTGGCAGATATTTACCAACAACGGAACAACTTTGATTTAGTGACGCAAATTAAATTAACGCGATATCTATCTGAGTTTCCGGAATGGGAAGATGAATCTAAACAACTTTTACAGCAGTTACAACAATATATATATGAAACTGGTCGCAGTGCAGTGATAAATTTACCCGACAGTTGGGGATGGATGAGTTCACCGACAACAGCGCAAGCGCAAGCTTTACGTTTGTTTATCGCTGCCAAAGCCAAACCAGAAGTGATAGATAAGTTATTTCAAAGTCTTTTAACACTGCGACGCAACGGCACCTGGCAAACTAGTTATGATAATGCCCAAGCGCTGACAGCTTTGGTGGAATATGCGAAACTGCAACCAACACCACCGAATTTTGTTGCGACTGTGAAATTAGCCGGTAAGAAAATCGGCGAAAGTCGGTTTGAAGGATACCGCAATTCTAGTTTACAACTAAATGTAGCGATCGCTAACTTACCTCGCGGACATCATGATTTAACTCTGCAAAAATCAGGTTCAGGGAAATTACACTATCTACTAGCTTACCGCTATCGCTTGCCAGGAAATCAACCAGGAAGATTTAACGGTTTACGAATATCGCGAGAAATTAGCCGTGTAGGTGATGAAAAAGTATTGCAAAAAATCGGACTTTATGCTAAGGATAAGCCGTTGACAATAGAAACAGGACAGGTGTTGGATATCGGTTTAGAGGTTATTGTAGATCATCCTGTGGAGCATGTGGTGATAAATGATCCGCTACCTGCGGGATTTGAGGCTGTGGATGAAAGCTTTCAAACTGCCACATCTGCGTTAAAAGCAAAAGCCGATAATTGGCAACTTGGATTTAAAACAATTTATAGCGATCGCATTATCGCCTATGCTGACCATTTAGATCCAGGCGTTTATAGCCTTCATTATTTAGTGCGTTCCGTGACACCTGGCACATTTCTTTATCCTGGTGCGAAAGTACACCTGCAATATGCACCAGAAGAATTTGGGCGATCGGCTGATTCTACGTTAGTTTTGGAGGAGAAAAATTAGGTAAAAATTGTAAATAAATGAGACACAGGTAAATCTATTCTGTCAAATAGGTGGTTAATTTAATCACTAAATGTCATCAGAGGGTTTACCTAATTTTTCCAATGCTTCAGCGGCACTACGCTTCACATAATTATCATCATCTTTCAGACACCCCCCAAGCGCTTGCAGTACCGACTCTGAGGCATTACCTAAGTTGCCCAACGCCTCAGCAGCATAAGAACGCACATAATCATCATCATCTTTCAGCCACCCCAGAACCTCTTGCAGTAACGACTTTGAGAGATTACCTAAGTTGCCCAACGCCTTAGCGGCATAATAACGCACATTAGAATTATCATCTTTCAGACACGCCACAAGCCCTTGCAGTACCGACCCTGAGGCATTACCTAACTTGCCCAACGCCTCAGCGGCACTACGACGCACATCATCATTACCATCTTCCAGACGCTCCGTAAGCGCTTTCAGT
This sequence comes from Nostocales cyanobacterium PMM_0069, assembly GCA_949127635.1. Taxonomy (GTDB): domain Bacteria; phylum Cyanobacteriota; class Cyanobacteriia; order Cyanobacteriales; family Nostocaceae; genus Hassallia. The sequence goes on from CASBQA010000285.1 coordinate 5,903, forward strand.
ACTGATTCTGAGGCATTACCTAACTTGCCCAATGCCTCAGCGGCAGGAAGACGCACATCAGAATCATCATTTTTCAGGGCTATGAGAAGACCATCAACCGCAGATTTAGCTGTTGCTGCCATTTTGCTTAATTCTTGAACGGCACGTCGCCTATCTTCCACCTCTGGAACAAACAGATCATTGGTTAGGCGTCGAATGCGTCGATTCAGTTGTTCTTGCTTTAATGCTTCCAAATCTAGCCCTGCGAGTTTGCCTAGTTCCTCAGCCACGAAACCGGGTACTTTGGCTTTTTTACCTTTTGCCAGACAGCAGTCTCTTACTACTAGCAGAAAACTTTTCATTTCTTCCTGCTTGTCTGGATTTGAGTATACTTTGGCGATAAATTCGCGCCAGCTTGCTTCTTTTTGATTGTAATTTTCTACTAAGTATAGTCCTGCTAAATACTCAGCCAAAGGGTCTAAAGCAAACCTAATTGTGCCTGATTTTCCTGACTTAATTAAATGAAGTTTTTTCTCAAAATGCTCAAGAGAGTTATCAGCTTCTTCGCTGCTCAAGGCAGCAATCACAGATTTACGCTGTACATGACTTGGCTTATAGTCCTGCTCAAGACATTTCCAAGCAATGAGCTTGGCATCCGCCTCAACTGTATGATATTCCTCATTGGCGTGTCCTTTCTCGTCCTCATTGAGCTTTATTAAGTGGTCAATTATCAAGTCAGGGATATTATCAAGGGAACCCTCCCTGAGTGATGAATTCTCCTTAGCATTAATCATCCGCTCTGCATACAGTTTAGCCAGGAAAACTGTAATTGTTTTGTTATCACCCACTATGCGTGCAAGGTAGGCACATTCTTGCAAAAACTCTTCTTGATCCTGAAAAAATTTCCAATTTTTGCCCTGTTTTAAATACTGCTCGATAAAATATGCTAACTTACCGCCATCGAACCGGAGAGTCGTAATCTTGTTGTCAATTCCCTTAAATTTTTCTTCAATTCGTGAGGTAATTACCAAAGCATTCGCTGGAAACTCTGGATCACGAGGATTAATCTTTTTACGGGTTTCTTCACTCATTTCCGATAAATGATCGACAATCAACAAAATCCGGCGTTGTCGTAAAAGTTGTTCTACTAGCAATTCATCAACAATCTTTTGTTCGCCGTCGATCAGATCCTGGATTTCTCCTACAATGACTTCCATCAAAGGCTTCATGCCTTCCCCTGACTGCGATTTCAGTTCTTGCTCAATTAAAACTGGTAACATTAAGTGTTGAGTCAGGCGTTTGGACTTGTCTTTTTCCATTGCCCATTTCGCAATCTGACAAGCAATGGTTGTTTTTCCTGAACCTCCCTCTCCCCAAATCAGCAGTCGCACGCGCTTTTCTTTTTCAAAAGTTTTCCTCAAGTCTTCCGTTGTCAGTTCTTCAATCTCCTGTTTATTTAACTCGACAGGCAGAGAAACGTAATCCTTGCGCTCATCAACGGTTTCATTCTCCTGGAATTTTTTCTCAAAAGTATCAATGTGTTTCTCAACCCAAGCATCCAGCACTCTGGGACGGTATTTGAGCCAAATTACAAAACCAAGTGGTAGTTTGAATTCTGGAATCATTCCTAACTTAGGAACCTTCAATTCCGCAGGTAGCCGTAGTAGCCAAAGGGGAGAGAACCAAAGAACTCCCACGTACAAAACTCCAACACCTCCAAGAATTGCCAGCACTACAGTCAATGGCAGATCGGACTTTTTCTCATCATCAGATTTTTCCCCTTTCTCCTGCTTTTCCTGCTGTGTCGGTGTAGTCTTTTTAACTTCAGCAGGTTGACTCGCTTGGGGTGTAGACTTGGCAGGTGTTTGAGCGTATATTAAGATATTATCCTGCTTAGTGTTCGCCTGCGCCCAATTGTGACTTGTCAACAACAAGGGAAATGAAACTCCCAATACGGCAACTTTCAGGAATGCTAAGAAAGGTTGATTAGCGTGCTTGGTCATGAATTAGACTCAGCGCAAGGCAGATATAAACAAGATTTTGTGTTAATTCTAACGTTTTTCCTTTCTTGAGCAAGCGATCGCCTGAATCTTTGAGTTTATCCCCAACAAGCGATCGCACCGAGGCTTTCACTGTCAAAAAAAGTTAGAATGAACAAATTGCCCGACAAAGCTGATTATTTCTCATCAGGCATGTGACTGGAGACTCAAATGACCTCAGCAGCGATCGCTACACCCACAAAGGAATCACCCCTTTTGTTTGAGGGAATGACCTGGAGAGAATTCAAAGCCATTGAGCAGTTATTAGACCGTCCAGGATATCGGCTGTCTTTCCTAGATGGTGTTTTGGAGATCCGAAAAATGCCTGGAGAACCCCACGAAACAGTTAAGAAGAGAATTGCCGCATTGTTGGAACTTTACCTGCTCATGGCAGGATTTGACTTTACTCCAACAGGCTCAATGACCTTGGAAAGCGAATCAGGTGCGGTGAAGCGAGAAGCAGATGAATCTTATAAACTGGCTCCTGGTCGAGTGCGTCCCGATTTGGCGATAGAGGTGGTGTTTACCAGTGGCGGAATTAACAAACTGGAGGCATACAAGCGGCTCTTGATTCCGGAAGTGTGGTTCTGGGAAGATGGTGTGCTAGAAGTGTATCACCTGCGTAACAAGAGCAATACACCCCACTATGAAAGGGTTTCCAGTAGTGAGCAGGTCAAAGGGATCGATCTGGATTTGTTGTTACGCTGCATTAATATGGTAAATCATGTTGATGCCATCAAGACTTTTCAGCAAGCGCTTCAAGAATAGCTTATCTAGTAGACATCTGTTGAAAACTATTCAATCTCAGTATTGAACTCATATTTTCGTATCAAAAACTCAAAACTGATAACGTACTGTTCCGTAAGCAGAAATACTACCTACTGAGGGTACCAAGGCTTGGGATACTTTTATGTCTCTTGTTGCCACTACTCGTAAGTTGGGAATCAGCTTTTTTGAGTATGTGCGCGATCGCATTTCTCAGACTGGAATAATCCCAACTCTTGCAACTAAGTAGGTAGGCGGGAAAATTCATAACTATGTAACAAAACCTTAACCATAGGAGCTAGAGTTAAATTTTACACGTTGTGTACTATGGTTTCCTTTTTCTCCTCTAGCTGTAACACCATCAATGACAGCATAAGCAAGGTCTAACTCATCATCAAATATTTGCCCGGATAGCTCATCCTTTTTAAGGTGCTGCCACTCCAATTCAATTGGGTTCATTTCGGAGCAGTATTTTGGTAAAAAGAAAATGTACAAACCCATGTACTCCCACTTTTTCCATAATTGTTGAACTTCCTTGCATCTGTGTATTGGGCCGTTGTCCTGTACTATTACTCGGATACGTCCAGCTTTTTCGGCTTCAAGCGCTTCTTGCTCCATCATATGGATGTAAGATTTACGGTCAACACCTCCAATTACAAGACCGTAAACAAAACTAATTAAAGGTTGAAGAAACCCAATAATGCTTAATCTACGACCACGGCGCTTTTTTTGCTCTAAGTGTTTTTGCTTGCCCTTAAAGTAATATGTATAACCAGGTTCGCTCCACACACAAAACCCTGATTCATCTAAATATTTTAGGTCTATGTCTCCCGCAGCAGCAGATAACTCCAATATATCTAGGACTGAAGAGCTTGTTTGCTCGCGCTATCGGGTCTTGGTTGCCTTTGTGGCTCTTCCTTGCTCGCTTCCAATTGACCCCCTTTTTTTGAGCACCCGTCTTAATCTGTCGGGACTCAGTTTAATTAAGCGATCGCGTTCTAATTTCTGGGAGAGTTGAAGACTATTGTAGGTGCGTGGTTCTTTCTTCAAGCATTCTTCTAAAAATATTATGTCCTCTTCTTGCCATTTTGACTTTCCTCCTCGACCAGGTAGTTCCCAAAGTCCTTCTAGACCTTTGTTTTTCCATTTGTGCAAAACCTCTCTCACCGTTTGTAGAGTCAAATTAAAGTGAGCAGCTATTTTTTCTACATACCAGCCATGTGCGTTTAGCCTGATGATCTCTGCTCGATCTTTTACTTTCTGTGGCACATCCGCAGTTTTTAGCTTTAACAGGGTTCTGTCTTGCTCACGACTCAAGAATATCCTTAAACGAGCGCCCATACTTTAAGTTACCTCGGTTGATACATTCTCCGTATTTACTTATCTTTACATAGTTTGGTTTTTTCGTGCCTACCTACTTATTATTGGAATGAGATTTTAGAAGATAAAGCAGGTGAAAATTTAGAAAAGGATATTTAACAATCACAGAACCAACCTAACAAATATTCCCAAAGTATAGGCGTAACCACAAAATAGACCTTTTTTCAAGTTAGAAAATACAAGCATATGACCACGAACCAACCTAATTCCATAGAAACCCGTTTAACTCGCCTAGAAACTCTTTTCACGAATGTGGGCGAGACAGTACTCAGTCAGAATGACGCCATAACCGCACAAAGCGCAACAATTGATGTTTTAGTTGCAAATATCCAGCAATTAACCGAGAATGCTGCCGCAGTAGACCGAAGAATCGACGCGCTAACTACAAATGTTACTGAAGTTGCCAACCGCGTAGATTCTTTGGCAGAGCAAGCAGCACAAGACCGTCAGCAAGCAGCCATTGACCGCCAAGAGTTCCGAACTGAGATTAGACAAATTTGGGAGTATTTACGAGACCGCAATGGTGGCAGCAGTACACCACAACGTTGACTTAAAAGTGAGTGAGAGGCTTATTTTTGTTTCAGCTAACTAGCAACTTGCGTTTAAGGCTTTGAGAGATATGATGAGAAATCAAGGTTTGAGATAATCGGCAATAAATTCACCATACTTTTCCCTGATATCAGTAGAAAGAAACTTGAATCCACGGGTTTTTAATCGACAGTTAGATGAGCCACAACCACATTCTGGAATGGCAATAGAAATATACTCTGTTGTCTCGTAGTCGAATGTAATCTCACATCCAGAAGGAATATCAACCAATGCTATAAAATCATATGCTCCGAACTCATTATTTCTTACCCCTGTGTTTGGGCTACAAGAATGATTAATCAATTGTGCCGGTTCATCTATTTCTATATGCAGGTCAAAATCCATCTGCAAAGAGTGATTAGTTCTCTCTGGTACAGGCATGATTCTGCGTCCAGTTACGACTGTTTCACCCTTGGAAAAACTGCGGTTAGCAAAGACGCTTCTTCCTTTATGTGTCAGCTTCACTTCGACATCGGTTAAAGTTTGTAAGTTCATAATTCGGTTGTTTTTTCCTAAATAGATGAGCAATATTGCGAGCGCAACGAAGTGAAGTGAGGCAATGGCAAAAACTCAGCGATTGCTTCATTCCGCTATCGCGACCTTCGCTTCGGACAACTAATCATCCGAACCTGATATCATCTGTTAATAATTTGCTCCACGGAAACAGAAACATCTGGGAATGCAAGGGGTTGAATTATTCCCGCAGTTAGTGTCAATTTTGTGGCGTAATCTCCCTCTAAGGGTTCTCTAAACACCACCAAATGTAACTTTTTGAGATTTACAACCCAATACTCAGGAATACCCACTTCGGCGTAGATTTTGCTTTTTCTCTCTAAATCTTTCTCCAAACTAGAGTTAGCATACTCAATCAGCCAAAAAATATTTTCTGGATAGGGGTGATGCTCTCGGTAATCGCGCCCTAAACGTTGGACAATGGCAATATCTGGCTCTGGTTCGGAATCGTTGGGTAAGGTGATAGGCTTGGCTTGACGTATTGTGGCACGTTCACCCAGTAATTTTACCAGATACTCTCCAGCCTCATGACTACAATAAGCGTGTGGTTCTGCTTCTGGGGACATTTCGACAATTTCTCCCTTCAACAGTTCAACTCGGCGATCGCGCAAAATCTCAGCAGCAATCATCCGGTGATATTCGTCAATCGTCCACTTAGCAGCGATAAAAGTCATGCGATCGCTATGCGACTCAATAATGATTATTTTCTCATATTAAAGCATTTTATAGCGCTTCCTGGGAGGTACAAGTTTATCTGCGTCCATCGGCGTTTATCTATCTTCATCTGCGGTTAATTCAATATTCTATACCTATCGAAGTCATCTTTCCCCGGACATGAGCATAAGTCGCATGGGATCTAAATGAACATACCAAGGGAAGGGTTGGTCTTTGATTGTCGTCCATTTCTCTTTAAATACTTCGGCTTGTAAATGATAATCTTGATTACCTATAAAAGAAGACGAATGCAACTTCAAAAATAACGTCATCCGGTGGGGTGTTTCAATGGTTTTTACCAACCAACAAGGAAATGTATTTTCACTTTTTGAGTCGCTTTTAAAGGTGATATGATGGGCGCGAATGCCTATGAAGGTTAATTCCTCTGGAATGGTTTCAACTACTCTTAGTGTACAACCCCAATCAATAGCTTCTACTTCGTGGGGTGTAAAAGTGCGAGCGATAGAAAAGTTCTTACAACCAGTTAATTGAGCAACAGTTACTGTAGCAGGATGCTCAAAAATTTCGTATTTGGAGCCATAATGAACTTGTTGTCCAGAGTCCATCACCAACAAATTTGGACAAATTCGGTAAGCTTCTTCCAAATTATGGGTGACAAATAAAGTGGTTCCCTGGTAATCTGCTAGGGTAGCAATCATTTGCTGTTCTAGTTGACTCCGCAAGTGAGTATCGAGTGCTGAAAACGGTTCGTCTAAAAGTAAAGCTTCTGGATGTGATGCTAAAGCTCTGGCTAATGCCACTCGTTGCTGTTGACCACCAGAAAGTTGATGCGGATAGCGATCGCTCAATCCTTGCAATTGTACCCCTATAAGTTGAGCCTCTACTTGCTGCTTCACAGATGTAGAAGATAACCCCTTCGGTAAACCAAAGGCGATGTTTTGTGCTACCGTCATGTGTGGGAAAAGCGCGTAGTTCTGCACTAAAAAACCAATATGGCGATCGCGTGCAGGTAAATTAATTTTACGTTCCCCATCAAATAACACCCGACCATTTAAAATAATCCGCCCCGAACTCGGTGTTTCTACTCCCGCCAAACAGCGTAAAATCATACTCTTCCCGGCTCCAGAACCCCCCAACAATCCCAAAGGTTCTTTGTCAGCACTGAATGATACTTTCAACTCAAAACCGGCAAGCTTTTTCTCAATATCAACAAAAAGCCCA
>CASBQA010000286.1 GCA_949127635.1 Nostocales cyanobacterium PMM_0069
CTCGTGCATCGGTAGGAATGTCAGATTAGTGCCAATGAAGGTAAGGACGAAGTGAATGCGACCCCAAGTTTCATTCATCATCCGTCCGGTCATTTTCGGGAACCAGTGGTAAATACCGGCGTAGATGCCAAATACGGAACCTCCAAATAATACATAGTGGAAGTGCGCCACTACATAATATGTGTCGTGGACGTGAATATCAAAGGGGGCTGTTCCCATCGTCACACCGCTTAATCCACCCATAACAAACATGGATAGCAAGCCAATGGCGAATAGCATGGCGCTGGTGAAGCGGATTTTACCACCCCAAAGGGTTGCTACCCAACCGAAAATCTTGACGCCTGTGGGAACAGCCACGATGAGGGTGGAGATGGTGAAGAACATCCGCATCCAACCTGGTGTACCGCTGGTAAACATGTGGTGTACCCAGACAAACAAACCGACAACGCAGATGGCTACGCTGGAATAGGCGATCGCTTTATAACCAAAAATCGGTTTCCGGGCGTGTACTGGTATCACTTCAGACATAATGCCGAAGATGGGCAGAATCATCAAATAAACTGCCGGATGCGAATAAAACCAGAACAAATGTTGGTAAATTACCACATTACCGCCAGCATCTGGTTTAAAGAAGGAAGTACCAAAGTTGATGTCAAACAACAACAGCACTAAACCAGCTGCTAACACAGGTGTAGACAGAAGCGCTAAAATAGCTGTTGCTAAAGTTGCCCAACAAAATAAGGGAACTTGATCCCATTTCATGCTGGGGACTTTCATTTTCAAGATGGTGATGACAAAGTTCACCGAACCCAAAATTGAGGAAGTTCCCACCAAGACGATCGCTAAAATCCACATCGATTGTGCAGTGTTAGCGGTAATTAAACTTAATGGTGGGTAAGCAGTCCAGCCAGATTGCGATCCACCAAAAAAGAAACTACCGAGAATTAATGCGCCGGCTACTGGATTTAACCAAAAGGCGATCGCATTTAACTTCGGAAAAGCCATATCCCTGGCGCCAATCATCAACGGCACTAGATAATTACCAAATCCCCCAATTGCACTTGGTACAATCCACAGAAAAATCATGATTGTTCCATGATTTGTCATGAAAGCATTGTACAGGTTGGGGTCAATGAGGTCTGCATCTGGTGTTGCTAATTCTACACGCATAACAACAGCCATCAATCCACCAATTAGATAGAAGACAAATGCTGTAACTAGATATTGGATGCCAATAACTTTATGGTCAACATTAAATGTGAAGTAGTCGTACCATTTCCACGCTTCAGGATGGATCGTATGAGCACTCACCAATTGATTTTTATTGTCTTCGTGTGGAGTATTCGGTGGAAATTCTACTTGCGTCATATTTTTTCCTTTATACAACCGCTTCGCGAAGTCAAAAGTCTATAGTCCGAGATGTTTTGACTAATAACTTTTGACTAATGACTCATAGACTCTAGAGTTACTGAACTAATTCCCATATCATGAGCGTAGGGAGCAAGAAACTCTGAAGCTGATAACTGAGCTGGTTTGACTGCAACAGCTTGATTAAGTTCTTGGTTTTGAGCAACTTTGTTTTCTGTCAGCCAGTTCTCATACTCAGATGGTGTTTCCACAATTACTTGCGATCGCATTGAACCGTGATAAGCACCGCATAATTCTGTACAAACTATCGGGTATGTACCAGTTTTAGTAGCGACGAATCGCAATTGAGTCGGGATACCAGGAATTGCGTCTTGCTTCAATCTAAATTGCGGTACCCAAAATGAGTGAATTACATCTGTTGCTGACAAGTTAATTTGGACATCAGCACCAATTGGGACGTGTAATTCTCCAGAATTAACACCACTTTCAGGATAGTTAAATATCCAAGCAAACTGCATCCCGGTGACATCAACAACTAAGTCGGCAACTTTGCCATCTTGGGAAGTTCCTCCAATGCCTATTTTTCGCGCTCCTGCTGGGGGTACTGGTATTTCCATCTCCGAAGCTGAGGCGTCACTCAATGTAGCTGCGAGTGCGGTTCCTGGCATCTGAGCAACATGAGATGGAGAATGGCTATGAGCCATCATATGTCCTGGTGCTTCAATTCCGCCCATGCGGGTAAAAACATCAACACTGTATACTCCTAAGCAGAGGACAATGATTGTAGGAACTGCCGTCCAAAAAACTTCTAAAGGAAGATTGCCCTCAATATGGACACCATCCGTATCATCTCCTTTGCGACGACGATATTTAACTACAAAAATTAAGATGGTTCCTTCTACTATCAAAAATAGAGCGATCGCAATGCTGAACATAATGTTGAAAAACCCGTCCACCAAAGGCGCTTGTGCTGAAGCTTGCACCGGCAGTAAACTATGGTTGTGACCAAGCCAGATGCTTAAAACTGTGACGAATGCTCCAGCAACTAAAGTTAATAATGAAACAGGAATCTCTTGCATACATACCTGCTGTGTACAACGTCGTTCTTCGGTGTGATTTTCTTTCTTTTTACCCCAGGATTCATATCCTGTACTCTTGATGTATATCCCTAGTCAGGAAAAAGAATAGTTTTCTCGCTTGTCAGAGCATCACAACAAGCAGAATTATTTGCTTTCACCTATATATTTTCTCTGTTTATTATAGATAATCAGGGAAAAATCCCTATATTTTTTAATATCTTTTGTCACGCAAAGCGACAATAAAATTTATGCTTATAGTTAATCTCATGCCTTTTAAATAACAGTGATAATAATCTACCTACCGTCATAAAGACGTTCCAGTGGAACGTCTCTACAATATCTTGGGCATGATACAACAAGCATTCACAAATCAGCTCTCAGTAAAAAAATAAGGATGAAGTTAAATTCGCGAATTAATTCGCTCAATCGTACAGATTTATTTTTTCATCCTTTTGCCTTTATCACCACTGATCTAGGCTATATTAGCCGCAAATTTAAATTTGTTAATGGCTAACATTTTCCTATTTCTGGATTGTTCTACTGCTAACTTTTTGCTCCCGTTCCGGTAAATATCCAACCTTAACTTACTAAGGCAACATGGGTGTAGCAATTCTTTGGACAAATTCTTGCACAAGCCTCACAACCAACACAGTTTTCTGGATTAGCTACTACCATTATTTTTCGTTCGATTTCATCACCATCTTCATCGTCCACAAGTTCACCTTCTTCGTTTAGTGCTGCCAAAGATAGCACATTATGCCCGCAAATTTTAAAGCATCTGCCACAGCCAATGCACTTTTCTTGATTGATCTCTTGAGCAAATTTAGGTATCCAAGTTTTACCGCCAAATGTCAAGCCTGTTAGTTGTGCCATGAATCTACCTCAGCAATTTTGCTTACTAATTTATCTGAACTCTTATTCTCATCCTAACTTAATCTTAATTAGCTGAGTTTATTGTTCACAAAGGATTATTTCCTCTATCAATTTTTGATGACTTGAATTTAATATTTTGAGTGCTTTAAAATATTTTAAATTTTTCAAATAAAAATAGTTGTCAATAATTTAAATTAAACCCTGATCGATTCTATGCTTATATCGCCTGTTTCTGCCGATTTAAGGTTTTTCCTAAAAATAGATTGCTGATAAATCAAATTCTTTATTTACTGATAAATACAAATAAATAACTGATGTTTTGCTTGGCAATTTTTGGTAAAATTTTTCTGACTGATGATAGTCGTTTTCTAGAAAAATACGTTACAAACTAAAAATAATAAATAGTGTTTTTATATACGAAATTGCTTTTTTATTGGTTTAAGTATATATCGTTTCAAGCCTCATCCTTTTATAATCGTTATTTGATAAGGCTTTGAGACGAAGTTGTTATACCCCCTTAATTGGATGAGACACAACGGAATCCAATATGACAGGTTGAAGTATCAATTGTTTCTGCCTGACGGGCTGCTGGACGATAGCGAAAGCAATAGTTCTCTGCACAAAGAAACGACCCACCTTTGAGGACTTTTCTTGGAATTTGGATTTCTGATTTATTCGGATCAAAACTTTCTTCCAAAGTGCCAC
>CASBQA010000287.1 GCA_949127635.1 Nostocales cyanobacterium PMM_0069
GTTGTGGGGCAATTTTATATTTTACAATTTATTTCCCATCTTGATGATGGATAAGGAAAAAAAATTATTAAATTAATTAACGATTATTGGCTAGTAATAAATGTTTAGGCATTTATTACTAGCCAATTTGTGCTATAAAAGCCGGAAAATGTAGGGATAACGAAACGGTTTATCTGGATTGCGTGAACTACCCCAACTTACCGAGTACGGTTGAAGTTGGGGCTTCTGTAATCAAAGGGGAGTGCCTAAACTTAGACTTTCGCCCAAGAGTAGGACTTACCTCCCCTCCTACAGCAGAGACGGCTGAACCTTCCGCCTTTATCATTCTGATACCCTCTGCTCTAATATTCTGCGCGGCGTTCCCATCCCGATCATGATGAGTATTGCAATTAGGACAAATCCATTCACGGACATCCAATGGCATCTCACCTATTTGGTAGAAACAATTAGAACAGAGCTTGGAACTAGGAAACCATCTATCAATTTCAACAAACTTTGCACCTTTGCGTTCCAGTTTGTAGGCTAAAAAGTTAGTGAATGTTCCCCATCCAACATCAGATATTGATTTCGCCAATTTGTGATTACGAACCATGCCTTTGACATTAAGATTTTCTACTATGACAGCTTGGCTATCGCTGACCAACTTATAACTAAGTTTATGTAGAAAATCTTGCCTTGAGTTACTAACTCGCTCGTATACCTTGGCAACAACTCTTCTATACCTATTTCTTGAATTACTCTCTTTTACTTTACGTGCTAATTTTTTTTGCTTGCGCTTGAGGTTTTTTTCATGTTTGGCAAGATGTCTAGGGTTATCGTAAATGGATACTTTTTCACCATCAGTAACGACAGCAAAGTGTTTCAAGCCTAAGTCAATACCATAAATTTTACCCTCTGAAATAACAGGATTTTCACCCTCTACTTCAGTCAGAATGGATGCAAGATACTTACCTGATGGCGTTTTGCTCACAGTAACAGTTTTGATTTTCCCCTCAATAGGTCTGTGTATTTTGGCTTTGATTACCCCAACATTACCGGGGAGTTTGACATTACCATCTACAACTTTGACGTTTTGAGGATACTGAATTGACTGTTTACCATGTTTGGATTTGAACTTAGGAAATCCAGCACGTTTCTCAAAAAAGTTTTTGTACGCCGTAGTTAGATTGAGTGTTGTAGCCTGTAAAACTTGGCTATAACAATCAGATAACCACATTGTCTCTTCAGCTTTTTTGAGTGCAGGAAGAAATGCGTTGAGTGCAGCACGGCTAAGTCCCTTGCCCGTTTCCTTATAAGTTTCAATCGACTTATTTAGAGCATAATTCCACCACCATCTAGCACACCCAAAAGTTTGCGCTAGTTGTATTTCTTGCTCAACTGACGGATATAAACGGACTTGCACAACTTTGTGTAACACTCAACATCACCTCCTTGATCTGCTTACTCTATCATAAATAGACATTGTGGTAAAGTAGTTAAATAAAATAATTGGTGACTTCTCTCTTCCCCCCACTCCTTAATAGCTGTAAACCCCGTCGTTAACGACTAATATTAACCGCAGGTTAATATTAGTCGGAGGTGTTTTCGTCGTCACCCGGCGTGATGCACCCCACCGTATAGACGGATGGGGAATTCCGCCGAATTAGTTAAAGTGGAAATTAATGGCTTCTTTGGCATTTTCCCTCACAACGGGGTCATCACTGACGAATAGCATGGTGATAGGTACACCAACAGATACAAATGCCGTACTAAAAAAGATGGCTCCATGACACAGTGCTGATAGAAGCTTTCGCTTGTCCGTGTCGTACATTCGGTAACTCCGATTAAATCAAGTTTTAACTTACCCTATCGACCCTATCACGAGCATCGTTGTCTTAAGATTAAAAGACTCGCTAAAGTTGGAAAAAGTTAAGTTAAGTTAAATTACAAGGCGATCGCATATCAATTATGTCTACTGAACTTCAATCTGAACTCGATCAAGCTGTTAAACAACGTCGCAATTTTGCGATTATTTCTCACCCTGACGCTGGGAAAACTACGCTGACCGAAAAGCTACTTTTATACGGAGGTGCTATTCACGAAGCTGGAGCCGTCAAAGCACGCAGAGCGCAGCGCAAAGCTACTTCTGACTGGATGGCAATGGAACAACAAAGAGGTATCTCGATTACTTCTACGGTGTTGCAGTTTGAATATCAGCATTGTCAAATAAATTTATTAGATACTCCTGGACACCAAGATTTCAGTGAAGATACTTACCGTACTTTAGCCGCAGCTGATAATGCGGTGATGTTGATTGACACGGCTAAGGGCTTGGAAGCGCAAACCCGAAAGTTGTTTGAAGTGTGTAAAATGCGGGGTATTCCCATTTTTACATTTATCAACAAACTAGATCGCCCAGGCAGAGAACCTTTAGAATTGTTGGATGAGATTGAGCAAGAATTAGGCTTGCAAACTTATGCTGTAAACTGGCCTATTGGGATGGGCGATCGCTTTAAAGGTGTATTCGACCGACACAAACAGCAAATTCACCTCTTTGAACGTAGCGCTCACGGTAGTCGCGAAGCCCGAAATACAATAATTGACTTGGGCGATGCGAAAATAGAAGAACTATTAGAAGAAGAACTTTACTTTCAACTAAAAAACGATTTAGAACTTCTTGAAGGTGTCGGACCGGAACTTGATTTAGATTTGGTGCATCAAGGAAAAATGACGCCTGTATTTTTCGGTAGCGCCATGACCAACTTTGGGGTAGAATTATTCCTCAAATACTTCCTCGACTACGCCCTGCAACCAGGTGTCCATAATAGCAGCGTCGGCGAAGTTCCCCCCACCTATCCGGAGTTTTCGGGATTTGTTTTCAAACTTCAGGCTAACATGGACCCGAAACATCGCGATCGCGTGGCATTTATCCGCGTCTGTACGGGCAAATTTGAAAAAGATATGACGGTGAATCACGCCCGCACTGGTAAAATTATCCGTCTATCTCGTCCCCAAAAATTATTTGCTCAAGAACGAGAATCGATTGATGTAGCTTATGCAGGCGATGTTATTGGTTTAAATAATCCTGGTGTTTTTGCGATCGGCGATACAATTTACGTTGGGCAGAAGTTGGAGTATGAAGGTATCCCCTATTTCTCGCCGGAATTATTCGCGATTCTCAGAAATCCCAATCCCTCTAAATTCAAGCAATTTCAAAAAGGTATTTCCGAATTGCGTGAAGAAGGTGCAGTACAAATTATGTACTCAACTGATGAAGCCAAACGTGATCCAATTTTGGCAGCAGTAGGTCAGTTGCAATTCGAGGTGGTACAGTTTCGCTTGCAAAATGAATATGGTGTGGAAACCCAGCTGGAATTATTACCCTACAGCGTCGCTCGTTGGGTTGAAGGTGGTTGGGAACCTTTGAATAAGGTGGGACGTTTATTCAACACCACTACGGTCAAAGACAGCATGGATCGCCCAGTGTTACTGTTCCGCAATGAATGGAATTGTCAGCAATTAGAACAAGACCATCCAGAATTGAAATTGAGCGCAGTCGCTCCGGTGTTTTCCAGTCAACCAATGGAGGGTTAATTCATTGGTTGTGGCACTCATCGGACGCGGATGATTTATGAGCTATAAGTTCACAGAAATTGGAGTCCAGGAATTTTTATGCCGACCCATGCCGAATCACCTTTGGAGGCTGGTTTGGCTGCCCTGAAACAAGGGGATTATAAAAATGCGATCGCTCAACTAGAACCGATTGCTAGCAATACTGATGCTCGAACGAATGCTGTATTGCAAGCTAAAGTCGGGTTGGTGATGGCTTATGCACGCAGCGGCGATAACTCTAGAGCGATCGCCCTGTGTCAAACTCTTACAGAGATTAACAATCCTCAAGTTAAGCAGTGGGCAGACCGCGCCCTCAAAGAATTAACAAAACCGAAAAAATCTGATATACAATCAAAAAAATCGGAAACTGCATTTGTCCCGATTAAAAATTCCCAGGAAAATTATCGCCCAGAACCGGAGCCAGTTAATCCATTAAATTCGTCGGTGACACAAGTAGTAGTCAAAATTAATAATCCCAGCAACGAATCAGATAACTTTTTACCACCAACTAATCGACTTGCCAAAAATACACAAATGTATTGGCGTCATGCTGGACGCGCAAAGGTATGGCAACCCAGGCATAAGTCAAATTTACTACCTTTACGGCTGCTCACAGCAGGAACATTCGTCGCTATCTTTTGGGTGATCCGGGCAATTCTTAGGGTGGTGATGCATTGGAGCAATAATATTTTATACAATATTCGCTTGCAGCCATTGCAGCTTTTTTATCGAGATCCAACTCAATTTCTGCTGCTCGCAT
Source organism: Nostocales cyanobacterium PMM_0069 (assembly GCA_949127635.1). Taxonomy (GTDB): domain Bacteria; phylum Cyanobacteriota; class Cyanobacteriia; order Cyanobacteriales; family Nostocaceae; genus Hassallia. Next base: position 4,352 of record CASBQA010000287.1, read on the forward strand.
TGGGGATTCTGATTTTAGCATCGCCTTGGTTGTTAGATTGGCTGCTGACAACCTTTTATGGTCGGCGAGAATTGCCAAAAGAAACCTTAAATATTCACAGTCGCGAAACGATAAGACTGCTACAACGTTACTGTCAACAACGACGCTGGCGATCGCCCAAATTAAGCGTTTTACCAATCACTGCACCAATTGCCTTGAGTTACGGTCATTTACCCCGCACTGCTCGAATTGTAGTTAGTCAAGGGTTATTAGAGCAACTAGCAGATGATGAAATCGCCACAATCTACGCTTCTCAGTTGGCGCATATTGCCCACGGTGATTGTGTGGTGATGTCTTTGCTGTTGCTAGTGACGTTGCCGATTTATCGAGTATATGAACAAGTTTCCCAGTGGACGGACAAAATATCAAACAAAATTTTGCAAATACCCGGAGTAGCCATATCTAGTCTGGCTTATGGCGTTTGGTGTTTGCTAACTGGGACGGCTTTATGGTTATCTAAGGTGCGGCTTTATTATAGCGATCGCCTAGCTGCCGAAATCACCGGTAATCCGAATGCTTTGGTTCGCGCTTTACTCAAAATTTCTATTGGGGTTGCAACTGATATCGAAAAACAACAACAGACTTATGGGCAGCTTGAAAGTCTGAATATTTTAGCACCAGTCAGCTACCAACAGAGTCTTTGTTTAGGCAGTATTGCTGGTCAAATTTCTTTGGAATCATTTTTAATGTGGGACAGTCTCAATCCCTATCGCCGATGGTTTACAATCAACAATAGTCATCCTTTAATAGGCGATCGCATCCAACGCCTTTGTGAAATAGCTCGTCATTGGCATCTAGACCTAGAACTATATCTCACCAACCAACAACCTTTAAAAATCAAGCGTCATTCTCTTATTTTACAAATCGCGCCTTTTTTAGGAATTCCTTTTGGTTTGATGTTTGCTGGTCTTTTATGCCTAATCTGGCAAATAGCATTCGCATTCAAGTTGTTAAATTTGAAGTGGATATACGACGATTGGTCATTCGTTACAGGTTGCGTACTTATTGGCATTAGCATCGGTATTTTCATGCGGATTCTTTATTTCTTTCCCGATGCAGATATGAAACCTTCGATACTGCAAAGCTTTCTTCCCGATGGTAGTACCATCGTACACACAGGCGATCGCTTGCCCAATTTCTTAGCCAACCCATCAGCCCTTCCTATCGATAGTATCAAAGTGCGTCTTGTCGGTAAGTTATTAGGTCGTCGCGGCACTAGCAATTCCCTAGAACAAGACTTAATTTTACAAACTAACACTGGTTTAGTGAAATTACATCATATTTCTGGGCTGATACAGTTAGTCAATCCCCAAGACTGGATTGGTCGGCAAATTACTGTCACAGGTTGGTTTCGTCGAGGTGCTACTCCTTGGATTGACATCCAAAGCTTACAAACTCAAAACGGTCAAACTATTAATAGTCATCATCTTCTTTGGTCTATGATTTTGGCAGTTGCGGCACTAGCTTGGGGTGGGTACATCCTTCTAAAGGGGTAGTTGTTGGTCAATAGTCAATGGTCAATAGTCAATGGTCAATCGTCATCCGCAGAATGTAAACAAAAGTTGCAGATTATTTTCGCCCATGTTAAATTTATTTGCAAAAATCGCAACTCAGATAACTAAGCTTCCCAGCTTAAGGTTTAGTTTTCAGGAATGAGCGCAACTGGCACATATATCTTCTGTTATCGATCTTCAAGAGTCAACACTCAAGGGTCAAAAGTCCAAAAATCTGGACTATTGACTTTTGACTCTTGACAACCTCTACGAAAAAAATATGACACTTGCGTATCAACTAGCCATTACCCGGTTTTTATTTCTTAAACACAAACAAAAGCGAGAAAATATGTATTTTATGTTACGATGCAATCATGCTACTGTGCAAAATTTCAGCGTGAAAGTGGCTACGTAAAAAATACCGTGGTAATCTTGTAAAGAATGGCGTTTGGTTATCCCGAACAAGGGCATAGAAAAAGTTTTTTGTGGCAGTTTGTGGCAGGCAGTGTGCCGTTAAATTTACAAATCTTAGAATTAAGGTGTAAAAGAGCGTTGTCGCGCTTGACTATTAAACAATTTGATCCTGGCGAAAAACTGTATTGTATAGGTTGACAGTTTGGAGTGTAAAAGTTGGTTCATGGCAGTTTTGATCAAAAGCATCTACATAAAAGCCAAAACCAAGGGATTGTTTTCTTGCCCAATCATAATTCATCTAATGGAGGTATAGTTCATGTCCGTTCGCCTATATATAGGTAATTTGCCGAAAGAAGAAATAGACCGTCAAGAACTGCAAGCAGTTTTTGCTGAAGAAGGTGAAGCTGTCACCACGAAACTTATCAAAGACCGGAAAACAGGCAAATGTCGTGGATTCGGTTTTCTGACAGTTAACGACGACGAACATGCAGACCAAATTATTGAAAAATATAATGGTCGGACGTTCAAAGACACTGCCATTAAGTTAGAGAAGGCATTACCTCGCACGAAAGGTGAGGAAAATGAAGACCAGCAGCAGCAGCAGCCGCAACAAGCAGTTCCGAAACCAGTTACTGTTAGTAACGCTGGAAACCCTGTTCCTAACACTGGTGAAAAAAGCAGTCGTCGCGATAGAAGCTCTAAAAAGCCTCGTCGCGGTGGTGGTAGTGGTGGTTCTAGCAATACCAGCACCAGCACCAACGACTCTGATGCAGTTCGTCCAGATCCCCGTTGGGCATCTGAACTAGAAAAGCTCAAGGAAATGTTAGCTGCACAAGCGACAAATTAATTCATGTCGCAGATAAATTAAAAATTAAAAATCAATTTAAATTGATTTTTAATTTTTAATTGTCGTTTAATTTAGCTAAGGGGTAGTTGCAGCGATTGTTGTAAATGCGATCGCAACTCTTGGGCAAACTGCTCTCTATGGCTAAAATTATCTGTGCGAATTGGTTTGCGTTCAGCATCTAACATCCAGCCGTAATCGCTACCTAGACGTAGCTTGTCTTGGTAGTCGGCAATTGAGACAATAAGCCCAGGTGAAGGACTGTTGTCTACATCGAGGACGCGAAATACATAACTAAAAGTATTCTGTTTGCCAGAAACGACGGTCGAGGGTTGACCGTATTCAGCCAAGAGATGCGATCGCACAAGCGCGACTAAACCAGGTTTTTCCAAATCATCCAGAGTGCGAACTGCCAGAGTCAGGGCAAAGTAAAACTCTTCAACAGGAATAAATTCTAATTGCATAGGCATATTTTACCGTTTCATGTTGCCATAAATTAGGCGTTCGGGTGAAAACACCCAAAATCATAGACTTGTTGCACTCCCAAAGGGGAAAGGGAAGGCGAAGTCCTTAGCATACCTTTATCACAGTTGCATGTTTTTGTATATATAAATACTTTTTATTATCTAAAGATAGATTTTTTAAATGGTTGCCATAGGTCAATACGGTTGGTGTTAAGGAATTGGTGATAAAAATTGTATGTATGTAGAGACGTAGCAATGCTACGTCTCTACGAGGTATTGTGCCATAGCTGAATTCTCAACATTGATTCATATTCGGTCATATAAAATATTACTATCTTATATAAAATTTATTATTATTTTTCAGAAAGTATTTTATGTAACAAAAATATTGCAGGTAGTAATATAAGATATTCTCCAACTTGAACTTCAACCACTTGCTTGTCCGCAAAAAAATGTAGTAAGGGCATTGTTTGGATTATAGAAATATAACTTAGCCCTTAACTAACACTTTTTTCAGGAGATAAATAAGTGAAAATTCCTGTTTTTAAAGTGTTTATACATATAAGTATTGGGCATCTTTTCATTTGGAAAAGATGTCTAAAAAGGTATGAATTAGCAATTTAAAGATAAGTTAATTTACGTAATGTTCCTGAAGTGATTAAGATTATTTTATGAATGTTATTAGAGAAAAATATAGGATTTTCTGTATAAAGCAATTAAATATATATACTGAACCAAAAAGAATATTTCTACTAGCAGATGTGAAAAGATATGTGACATATTAAATTAAAATAACAATATGTAAACTTTATTGACTAACTGTGAAGTAAAAGCTAGGCGCAAGCTTGGAATTACCTAAACCTTTCTTAAATCAGCAACACAACACACAAATCATGGACTCTACAACTCAACGACGTATTGCCTTAATTTCAGTCCACGGAGATCCCGCGATTGAGATTGGAAAAGAAGAAGCTGGAGGACAGAATGTTTACGTGCGAAATGTGGGTGAAGCACTGGGTCAGTTAGGATGGCAAGTTGATATGTTCACCCGCAAAGTAAGTGCAAAGCAAGAGACGATTGTGCAACATAGCGAAAATTGTCGAACAATTCGTTTGCAAGCTGGTGAACTTGAGTTTGTACCGCGTGATGATCTTTTTGAGTATTTGCCAGAATTTATAGATAATTTTCTTCAGTTCCAAGCAGAAAATGGCTTTACATATTCGTTGATTCACACAAACTACTGGCTGTCTAGCTGGGTAGGAATGCAATTGAAGAAAATTCAAGGAAGCAAACAAGTTCATACCTACCACTCTTTAGGAGCAGTAAAATACAACACAATAGAAGATATTCCTGAGATTGCTAGTCAGCGGTTAACAGTGGAAAAAGAAGTGTTGGAGACAGCAGAAAGGATTGTAGCGACTAGTCCGCAAGAAAAAGAACACATGCGGGAATTGGTTTCACATAAAGGTAATATCGATATTATTCCCTGCGGTACAAACATTCGTAAATTCGGTTGCATTGATAGAGTTGCAGCTAGAACCGAATTGGGAATAGCAAGCGATGCCAAAGTTGTAATTTATGTGGGACGTTTTGACCCCCGCAAAGGTATAGAAACCTTAGTGCGTGCAGTAGCTGAGTCTAAGTTGCGTGGAAATGAAAACCTGCAATTAATTATCGGTGGTGGTAGTCGTCCTGGTCAAAGCGATGGCATCGAACGCGATCGCATCGAAAGCATTGTCAAAGAATTGGGAATAAGCGATATTACCACTTTCCCAGGTCGCCTCAGTCAAGAAATTCTGCCAACTTACTACGCAGCAGCGGATGTTTCTGTAGTTCCTAGTCACTACGAACCGTTTGGACTAGTAGCGATTGAAGCGATGGCTTGTAGTACACCAGTAGTAGCTAGTGATGTCGGTGGATTGCAGTATACAGTTGTTCCTGAAGAAACTGGTTTATTAGCACCACCACAAGATGTAGCCGGTTTTGCAGCTGCAATTGACCGAATTCTACTCGATCCAGAATGGGCACAAAAATTAGGTAAAGGTGGTAGAAAGCGCGTTGAAACCAAGTTTAGTTGGGATGGTGTCGCAACTCAGCTAAGTGAACTTTACACCGAACTGTTGCAGCCAGAGCCAGTACCGCCGACAACAGCGAAAGAATTAATACAATCAACAACCCAATTAGTGCAATCAACAGCAAAAGAACTAGTGCAGTCAACAACCGAATTAGTGCAATCAACAATAAAAAAATCAGTTTTGGTTGCGAAATAACCTTCTTAGTTAACAGATAATGGTGAGTGAGGAACTTGGAATTAAGCAATAATTTGCCCTTCCTTGTCCTCACTCACCATTACCAAATAATCTTAGGACTTACGCATTCGTTATCAGAAAACAAGACTTAGATAGGTGCAACCGAAGCGTCGATAGGGACGGAAATACGTAGTTCGTGCGTAAGTCCTAAAAACTTGGTTGGGGTCTGAATCCTATAAGCAAGTAAGGAAAGTGTCCCCAGTCCCTAATCCCCAGTCCCTTTTTCAATCAGTGGACTTTTTACTTTTTAAATTATTTATTAGACATCGACCGAATTTAAATATGCGTTATCCAAAACTCTTAGAGACGTAGCACTGCTACGTCTCTACATTCTTTTTGACTATTATATAGATGAAGACAAATCTCATCCCTATGCACTGTTCTAATGCAGTATATAAGAATGGTGTAAATGCAAAGCCCCTTATCGTCAAAAATCGCACTATAAGTTAAAACTCAGCGATAGAATCAATTAACTTAAAACCCCAAGGTTTCAGAGCTGCGATCGCTATTTCTCTATCTAGACCTTCATAAACCTCCCATTCAAAGGGGTGATCTTTAGGATGTCCCTCACCGACATTACCTGCAACTTTTATTATCGGAGAGTTTGACAAGCGATCGCGCTCCATCCCTTTTGGAAGTGCTAGTTTAAGTTTGTGACCTACGAACTTCGATCCTGTTGAATTATTAGCTACAGATTCACGGATTAAACAGATATCACCAGCAGTCCCCCAAGTAGTTGGGTAGATGTGGAGAAATGATATATAGCTTTCTGGTTTGATGGCTCTTTTGAGAACTTCCATTATCTGTAATCCTTATAGTGTGAGTGAAAAATCATATAAATAGGGCTTGCTGAAAAACTCAATAAAACGCGATAGGAGGATTAGTAAATTATTCAAGCAATGAGATTAGATAAATTTATATTATACTGCATCAATCAAAACATAATGTTCACTAA
>CASBQA010000288.1 GCA_949127635.1 Nostocales cyanobacterium PMM_0069
AGTTTATACAAATTTGCGGGAGACGATTAACAAAGCTGTGCAGGAATATTCTGTGGAAGTGCGAGAAAAGAAGTTTCCCCAATAAGTCCCAAAAGCATTTCAGTTTTAACTTGAGACTTATGTTTCATAAAACTTCACACAAGCTATATTAGTAACCAATTACACTTGTGCAACGCTTGTGTGAATAGCGATCGCACTCCTTCACCAACAGCAATCTTGTCTCACTGCTACACTAAACTTATAGCAGTTAGAGACTAGCCGCCATGTCTGTCCCCAAAGATTTTGAAGCCTCAAAAGATGTTATATTTCCGACCGGGGATTTACATAGTGATGAACCACCTTTGGAATCTGACTTACATCGCTTGCAAATGACGCTGCTAATCCAGTCTATTGAGTGGTTGTGGCAAAACCGCAACGATTTTTATGCATCCGGTAATCTCACGGTGTATTATAGTTCACACCAGCCCAAATCAGAAGACTTTCGCGGAGCAGATTTTTTTGTCGCACTGGAAACTGAACGCAAACCCCGGAAAAGTTGGGTTGTCTGGGAAGAAGACGGCAAATATCCCAATGTGATTGTAGAACTTCTTTCCGATTCAACAACGGCAGTTGATAAAAGCTTAAAAAAACAAATTTATCAAAATACTTTTCGCACCCCAGATTACTTTTGGTTTGATCCAAATAATTTAGAATTTGCTGGATTTATTTTGGTAGGTGGTGAATATCAACCATTGCAACCCAACCCCCTAAGCTGGTTGTGGAGTCAGCAGCTAGGGTTATATTTGGGAGTGTATGAAGAAAAGTTACGCTTTTTCACTTCTGAAGGACAACTGGTTACAACAGAAGAAGAAGAAGCGCAGCAGGAACGTCAGCAGAAAGAATTGGCTGAAGAAGAACTTGAACAAGAGAAGCAAGAAAGCGATCGCGCTGCTGCAAAACTGCCAGAATTAAATATTGAACCAGATTTAATTTAGCAAACGTAATATCCTGAGTATTATAGCGTTTCCTAGTCTGCTCAGGTACAAATTTATCTGCGTCCATCAGCGTTTATCTATCTTCCGAAGCGGTTACTCATGAATATGGGAATCGCTGTAGACATCTTATGAATGATGTTCCAACCTAGTTAAGCGTTGGGAGTAGCTTCGCAATACTTCCAAGGCAAACATTGGTGTTTCTTGAACAGCAAACAAAAAGCGTTCCTCATTGAGAAAACCCAGCTTGCAGTCAGTTTTAGCTGTCGCTGTATAAGTTCTATTATTTATGCCGACAAGGGCACCAGTACCAAACACCTCTCCGGCTTTAATCGTTTCAGCAATTTTGCCATTAACGGAGATGTCAACTTCTCCTTCCAGAACACCGTACATCACATCTCCAGGTTGTCCTTCCTCAAAAATGACTTGACCAGTTGCAAATACCTTAGGTTCGGGTTGCTTTTGGAAGATGGTTATGGTTTGTACAGCAGTTAACATGAATTTGTTGCTCTAGCTACAAGGGAAGTTTAAGGCTTAATCACACCTTCAACATTAATAGCAGATTGAGAAAAGGCTAAGATTTGGTTAAAATATTCCAAACTATTTGGCTGAACGTAGAGACGTTGCACGGTCACGTCTCTACAACTCCTACTTTTAAATATCTTCAGGTAAAATCCATTTTGGAGGTTCTGTAAGTTTTTTGAGTCGTGCAGCTTCTGCCATCTCCAACATTTTATCTAAAGAAGTCTCTTGGATAAATTGTGATGTCGCTTCTTTAAACTCTAAATTAGGGCATTTATCACCCAAAACGCACCCGTTAACACAGGCTTCAGCGCAATTAATCTTTTGCTCCACAGTCAACTCCTTTATCTCAAAATAATGAGTTATGAGTTATAGTCTTTAGTCTACACTCCTAACTCTTCACTTTATGCAAACGTGTTTGTTAAAGAGTTTATTACCCTCCAGATAAATTTTACCTTGTCAATTTGGTATATCTAACGCAAATAGCGATCGCACTCTTGCTACCCTAGCCAATAGATGAAATAATCTTAGTTGAAAAAGCGCTCATGTCGGAATTTGCTACAATTGGCACCATAGCGGCGATCGCTACTGCTGTTGTTCCCCAACAGGGTAGTGTGGGAATTGTGCGCTTATCTGGTTCACAAGCTTTGCAAATCGCCCAAATTCTTTTTCATGCACCTGGGTGTCAAGTTTGGGAATCTCACCGCATTCTCTACGGTTACATTCGCCATCCGCTTTCCGCAGCACTGGTGGATGAAGCACTCTTGCTAATTATGAAAGCACCCCGGTCTTACACTCGTGAAGATGTGGTAGAATTTCATTGCCACGGGGGAATTATCGCCGTGCAGCAAGTGTTGCAACTGTGTTTGGAAAGTGGCGCAAGACTGGCTCAACCGGGAGAATTTACCCTCCGCGCCTTTTTGAATGGGCGACTAGATTTAACTCAAGCTGAGAGTGTTGCTGATTTAGTGGGTGCAAAATCTCCTCAAGCTGCACTTGCAGCATTAGCTGGTTTGCAGGGGAAATTAGCTCATCCTATCCGGCAGTTACGCGCCAACTGCTTGGATATCTTAGCGGAAATCGAAGCTCGCATCGACTTTGAGGAAGACTTACCTCCTCTGGATGATAAAGTAATTATATCAGAAATTGAGAAAATTAGCGCAGAAATAATTAAGCTATTAGCAACATCAGAAAAGGGCGAACTGCTACGCACAGGTTTAAAAGTGGCGATTGTTGGGCGTCCGAATGTGGGGAAATCGAGCTTGTTGAATGCATGGAGCCAAAGCGATCGCGCTATTGTTACCGACTTGCCCGGAACCACCCGCGATGTAGTTGAATCGCAGCTAGTTGTCGGTGGAATCCCTGTACAAGTGCTGGATACGGCAGGTATACGCGATACCATTGACCAAGTAGAGAAGATTGGCGTCGAGCGATCGCGTCGTGCTGCAAGTGCAGCCGATTTAGTATTGCTTACTATTGACGCTGCCGCAGGTTGGACGAAAAGCGATGCGGAAATTTACTTGCAAGTACAACACCGTCCGTTAATTTTGGTTCTCAATAAAATCGACCTTGTAGAAACGCAGCATATTGCATCTATTGAATATCCGAAAAGTATTAGCTTAGTTGTCAAAACCGCAGCCGCAAATAATCAAGGAATTGATGCTTTAGAAAAAGCTATTTTAGAGATAGTTAAAACTGGAAAAGTTCAAGCTGCTGATATGGATTTTGCAATAAATCAAAGACAAGCAGCCGCGTTAACAAGAGCCAAAATATCATTAGAACAAGTGCAAGCAACAATTGCCCAACAGTTACCATTCGATTTTTGGACAATTGACTTGAGAAGTGCAATTTATGCATTAGGAGAAATTACAGGAGAAGAAGTTACAGAATCAGTTCTCGACCGGATTTTTCATAAATTTTGCATTGGCAAGTAGTGACGACTGAAGTCGTCCTCCTAGATGCATAAAGTATATATCAAAACCTCACCCCCAACCCCTCTCCTTACTAAGGAGAGGGGAGATAAAGCACAGCTTTATCGGGGTAAGGTAATCGCTATACCTTACTAGTTAGGAAGCGCTATAAAGTCGTCCTCCGAGTATAATAAGAGGACTAAAGTCC
>CASBQA010000289.1 GCA_949127635.1 Nostocales cyanobacterium PMM_0069
ACCAAGGCTGCTGCTGGGATGACTAATAGGTAAGCTCCAGCCAAAATCAGATAGAGTAGGGCTACAACCATAATTGTGTCTCTATATAGAAGTGCATCTGTTTTCCATCATAGGCTGAACGCCGATTGTTTAACTTTTTTGAGACGACGAAAATCAGGCAATTTTTTTTCTGGGTTGTTTTAGAGGGATGTCGATCAAAAACTCAGCCCCCTCTTCTGGTTGGGACACACATTGTAATTTGCCTCGGTGCTTTTCGACAATTTGGTAACTAATTGAGAGTCCTAAACCTGTACCCTGACCCACCTCTTTTGTGGTGAAAAAGGGGTCAAATAGCTTCGCTTGTACTTCTTCTTTTATGCCGATTCCATTATCTTTGATGGAAATTTGTACCCAATCATTTTCTAAAAGCTGGGTCTTGATTGTGATGATCGGATGATGTCTCTCTTTACCTGATTTAAGAGATTTACGGCAGGAATCTTCTACTGCGTCAATTGCATTGGAGAGTAGATTCATAAAGACTTGATTGAGTTGTCCGGCAAAACACTCTACAAGAGGTAACTCACCATAATGCTTGATCAACTCAATGGTTGAATGTAATGAATTAGGCTTAAGACGATGCTGCAATATTAACAAAGTGTTATCAAGTCCCTCATGGATATCAACGGATTTTACCTCGGCTTCATCCAAGCGAGAGAAGTTTCTTAACGAAAGAACAATCTCCCGAATGCGTTCAGCACCTAATTCCAGCGAAGAAAATAGTTTAGGCAAATCTTCCGCGATGAACTCTAAATCTACGATTTTTGCTTGTTTTTTAATTTCTGGGTCGGGTTCGGGATAGTAATGTTGATAGAGATTGAGTATCTGAATTAGGCTTTGCGTGTACTCATGAATATGAGCGATATTGCCGTAGATAAAGTTGACAGGATTGTTAATTTCATGTGCGACTCCAGCGACTAATTGTCCTAAACTCGACATTTTTTCACTCTGAATTAAATGAGCTTGAGTTTGCTTTAAATGGTCGAGTGTTTGGGAAAGTTGTGTGGCTTGCTGCTGTGTTTGTTTGAGCAGTACTGCATGTTCTAGGGCAACTCCTAACTGAGAGGCAATTTGGCTGACAAATTCAATTTCTAAGTCTTGCCACTCACGGCAATTTTCACATTGATTAATACACAATAAGCCCCATAGCCGATCTTGCTTAATTATGGGAACTACCAAGTTTGCCCTGATTCGGAAGCGAGACAGCATTGATATATAACACTCGTCTAGATCAGAGTTATAAATATCACTAACTGCATGGACATGACCTTGGCGGAATTTCTCGGTATACTTCTCACCGATGCAGCGATCGTACACTTTTGCGGTTAAGGTTGATGGCAAACCAGAGGCAACATCTTCTGCAATAACTTCACCACCCTCATATTCCGAGTCGGAGTAGAAGCGAAAGACCACAACACGGTCGGCATTGAGTACTCGGCAGAGTTCTTGCGTGGTGGTTTCAAAAATCTCGTTCAAGTCGAGGGATTTCCGAACTTTGCTAATGACACTCGCTTGGATTTGCTGCCGTTCTGTCACACGAGCCAATTGTATCGATTGCGATCGCACTTGTTCCACATATTCGGCTTGCTGCAATGCTACTCCCAGTTGAGTTGCGATTTGCGTGAAAAACTCTACTTCCAAAGCTTCCCAATGCCGACTGTTTGAGTGTTGATAAGCACCCAATAAACCCCATAACTCTTGCCCGATAAAAATCGGCGTAATCATAAACGCTTGGACATGAAATTGTTCAAGTAAATCAATGTGACATTGGCTAAATTGCATATTGTAGACATCATCGACCACAAAGGGTTCATTATGGCGATAGCGTCCACCTTGGGTTTCTTGTAAGTGGGTGTCGTCCCATACCATACCTACTCCCAATTTGACTCTTCTGTGCCATTGGGGATTTGCAGATTCATAATCGCTGATAAATTCACCTCCCCAATCGGCATTAAAGCGATAAACTGCGACGCGATCGCTTTTGAGTAATTCACAAACTTCCTCACTCGCGGTATAAAAAATCTTTTCCACATCCAGTGATTGGCGGATGTTGGCTATGATCCGCGCCAAAGCTTGCTGCCGTTCAACCGATCGCTGTAGCTCAATAGTTGAGCGTTGCAAGTCGCTGTTAGTTTGTTGCAGTTGTGCCGTGCGATCGCGTACTTGTTGCTCTAAATTTGTATTGAGAGTTTGTATCTGTTGGTAAAGTTGGTGTTGCCTCACAGCAGTGGAAAAGCGCTCACCTAGCTCTTGCACTAGCTTGACTTCTGATTCTGCCCACTGTTGTGCTTGCGCGGTTTTCAGTTGGCGCCACGCTTCAAACGACTGACGCGCCATCATTTGGCGAGAATCAGTGGAAAAACAGCCAGCCCAAATCGTTTCAATATCTACTTCATCTCGGAAAATACTTAAGCAGCCAACGACAGTGGAACCATGCTGAAGTGGTACAATTAACAAGCCGCGAATTTGGGTTGCTTGGAAACATGGAGTGAGCGAGCGAAATAATGGTTCTTTATAAATGTCGGCGATCGCCCACAAATTTGAGTCTGAAGTTAGTTCGTTGGGTGGAGCATTCAAAGCATAAATGGCTCTCATCCAGTTTACCGACCATGATTTAACACTGGGCTGTTCTGGATTGCCGACGGGCGACATCGAGGCAGAATAAAGATATTTTTGCCACAATCGATGCTCCTCAATATGTCTACCTTGTGCGCCATCAAGTTCCGTAGGCTGCACGCCACAGGTGTAGATTTCTCCGCTTTGCTCGCCATTTGGCAGCAAGTAAAGCCTTCCTCCAGAGCCTGCAAAGGCAGCCACAGTCTCTTCTAGGGCAGCTTGAAGCTGAACCATCGGGGTTATATACAGCTGCTCGGTAACTTGGTTAATAATGGCTTCTTGGCGGGCTTGCTGTCGCACTTGGTTGAGCAAGATGGACTGAGAAATGGCGATCGCCACTTGATCGACTACAGACTGAATAAATAATAATTCCTCCTCTGTTACTACCTGTGGTTCTGAATGGTGAGACACCAACAATCCCCACAATTGAGATGATTGCTGTAAAGAAGGTAAAGAAACTTTACCAGTTTCCTTGCTTTCTAGAACGATAGGCACCACAACCGAAGACATTACGCCCATTGCCGTTAAATATTCTACATGGCAAGGATCGACCGGACGATAGCGAATATCTGGCTGGTCTAACAGTTTGCCTGTTTCTGGGCAAATAAGAGGACTGACGCCGATTTCGTGTGTTGCCAAATTGACGATGGTTCGCTGCCGTGCCCGAACATACAATTCACGCGCGTAGGGGGGAATGTCATCTGCGGGAAAATTCAGCCCTAGCAAAGTAGGTAAACGTCCTTCCTGAATTGATTCGGCAATTACTAATCCATGACTGTCAGGTTGAAACTGGTAAATTTTTACGCGATCGGTGTCGAGAAACGAACGTACTTCGGCAACCGTCGCCGATAAAATTTCTTGAAGTTCTAAAGATTGCCGAATGCTATTTGCAATGCGGTGTAACAAAATCTCTTGAGTAAGACCTACATGCTTAATAAGCGGATCTTCCATATGTTTTACTTTTATTGAATATCTAAAAATTTTTGGTTTGGATATTTTACTATTTTCGTTATAAATCGTTATATTCCACACTCGTAAAAACACGTATAGATAAATTTTGAAATTAGCCATACTTTAATTTCAATTGCGTAGCTTTGGCATAAAATGGCGATCGCTGTAGAATTTACCTATAAGCCTGAAAGCTATGTCCTATATAAGTTTGATAATTTGCTACTTTGAAAGCGAAAAATCTCATTGACCACTCTGACGGCAAGCCAGAAAAAAAAATTTTAAATTCAGTTGGACAAAAGACGCAATTGATGGTGGAATAGATAAAGAGGTTTTTGCTGCCTCAAGAAAATCAGCAAATCCCAAATAGCTGATGGGGGTGTGGCGGAATGGTAGACGCTACGGACTTAGATAACTGAGCCTTGAAGGAGAAATCCCTCAAGTGACCGCTCTCAAACTCAGGGAAACCTAAATCTGGCAACAGACATGGCAATCCTGAGCCAAGCCGATAAGAGTGCTGAATGCTGAGTCATGAGTTAACTTTTAACTCTTAACTCATACTTCATTATCTTAACTCTTCGGAAGGTGCAGAGACCCGACGGGAGCTACCCTAACGTCAAGTCGAGGGTAAAGGGAGAGTCCAATTTTCAAAGCCTGAAGTAAAACCGATTAGGCAGCAGCGAAAGCTGCGGGAAAATGAAAATCCGTTGACCGTAAAAGGTCGTGTGGGTTCAAGTCCCTCCACCCCCACTTAAAAAAAGTCACTCTAGAGTGACTTTTTTTGTGACTTTACCCATAACTTTGCCGCAACGGTAAGCTTATGCTTCCAATAAAGGGCAATAGGTAGTAGGTAATGGGTAATAATGGGTAATGCTTTTATTCTATTCCCCATTCCCTGGTTCAAGGGTTAAACCGCGATAGACTTGTTCAATGGGGAAGCTGAGATTGATGCTTTTTAGTTCGATTGTGTCGCCTTCTCCATAGTTAATAATCATCCATTGTCCCGCATCATTTTTGTGATACAAATCCATTTCGATCGCAGTGGAACTAACCAATAGGTAATCTTTTAAGACGGGGTTATTTTGATACATTCTGAATTTGCCACCGCGATCGTAGGCTTCGGTAGTTTTTGAGAGAACTTCAACAATTGAGCAGGGGTAGGTAATATATTGGGTTGTGGTTTTATCGCGATCGTCGCAGGTGATGCTGACATCTGGATAGGTATAATTATTGGTTCCTGGAATATTAACTCTCAGGTCTGAGTTACCTGTTATGCAACTACTAGCGTCTAAATGGGTATCAAACATAGTCGTAAATCGAATTGCAATGCGGCTATGATTAACGCTACCGCCAGTCATGGCGTAAACTTGACCGTCGATCAGTTCGTGTTTTTCTAGTTGCTGTTCTTCCCAAGCAAAGTATTCTTCTGGGGTTAAGTTTGTGGGTTTGTCTTTAGCTACGATCATTTTTTTGGGTAATGGGTAATGGGTAATGGGTAATGCTTTTATCCTCCCCAACTTCAGTTTATTGATAATATTTGTCAAAATCGTCACACCTGAGAAAATCTGGGGAAAGAAATTCTTCCGTAAGTAAAAAATCAGTATAAATACATACGTAACTATATAAATACAGAAGAAATCAACTAATTTTATATCGTGTTTATCAAATTTATGTAAAAAGATTACTTAATCTTTGAAAAATAGATTGATACTCTTGTTCTCTAAGGTTAAGCTGATAATAATATCGGCAAACTTTTTGGTCTTGAGAACTGCAATGACCGCAAATAGATTACATAAAACTCAGGTAAATAAGCCTTTTTTTAAGTATAATTCTACACAGATAACTTTGCAAACTGCACAAGAAAAAACTTATAAGTTTTTAGGAGAAATTGTGCAAAAATCTTCGCCAGAAGAGGTTTTAAAAGAATTTAAGTTTTTATTTATAGACTGTCTTGATTCAGTTGATTTAAATTCTGCGCCAACTATATATGCAATGTTTTCTGAGAATCAGGAACAAGAGTTTCGCCACACACTTAAACGATGTTGCTACATTATAATTAATAACTGGGATTCTCAAAGAAAACACAAAGAAATCAAAGAATTAGTGGAATTATTTGTTAATTACAAAATCAAGATATGGACAACTGAATCTTGTTCAAATAAAATAAATATTTTCCAAACATGGTTAGTAAATTTTGTTAATAGTAACGACTATGAAGAACTAAAGTTATTTGCTCTTAAACATAAAGAAGAAAACAAAACTCATTGGACTAATCGCTACACAACATATTCATTAGTTGCTCAATCTTTTGATAAAAACAACCCAAAAGAGCAACAAGAATCGGCTTTAAAGCTGTCGAAGCAGATGAAAGACAAATTTAAGTTTGAACTAGCAATGTATATTGCTCGTTCTCAATCTGCTAAATCAAGCGAAACACGCTACAGAAATCCCACTATTTTGGGAGATAATGTTTTGCATTTAATCAAGAAAATTGTTTTAAAAAAAGGTGCATTCAGTCACGAAAATATTGCGAATATATTTCTCAATCAAACTGAAAATCAAACTTTCAAAGACTTTAAAGACAGCTTACAAAAATATCTGATTTTTTCTGTAGAACGTCAAGATTTTGTAGAAACGTTGAAACAGCAGTTGTCAGATAAATTATCACCTTGGAAGAAAGAATATAATGAACAAACTATCAGCAAAGAATTGTTATTGAGAACCTGTAACCGAGTGATTGATTGTTTAACAACAGAAAAGGGACGAGAACCTTCACAATTATTCGTTTTATTACTTTCTCAGGGCAATTCTTTAACATTGGTGGTTGTGCTGCTAAAAGTAATTTTGATTTGTAAAAACGCCCGCAGTCATTTAGAAATTAGAATGGCTAATTTGATTGCTTATTACGACAAATATCCAGAAGAGGAATGCCAATGGGTTATTAATTTTATAGAAATTTTTAATATCACTTTTGCAATTTATGCAGAAAACGTTGAATATAACTTGATTAACATGAAACAAGATGAGCAAACCTCTCAGCCAAAGGTGAATTTAGATGGTTATCGTGTGTTTTCTCAGTTAAAAGTAGATGCACTTCACAGAGGACTTTCTTCATAGGGGGACAGGTGGTACAGCAGTACAGAGACGATTCTGTGCTACGTCTCTACAAGGAGAGGGATTTTATATATGTACTTCCTTTTTGTGTGAAATCTGCTATATTTTCTGATGAATCATTCCGGATTGCTATAGTTACTTAGAACATTGTAACTACCAAAATTTTTTAATACTTCTGTGTGAGTGTTCAATTCAGCTAAAGCAGATTGCATTTTTGGTTCGGTGGAATCTGCTTCTAAATCAATAAAAAACAAGTATTCTCCGAGCGATCGCTTCGTAGGGCGAGACTGAATTCTGCTAAGATTAATGTTAAGTTTAGCAAATATTTGTAGGAGTTTGACCAAAGAACCCGGTGTATTGGTAGGTATACTGAAAGCCAAAGAAGTATGACTAGAACTTGCTGAAGCTATTCGGTAAGCTGTGTCTACTTCAGTTTGACTTACCACCAAAAAGCGAGTACAGTTTTCTGGATTATCGTTAATTCCTCTAGCTAGTATCGGTAAGTTGTACAATTGCGCCGCTCTACTAGGTGAAATCACTGCTGCTGTTTTGTCGTGTTGTAAGTTTTGTAGCGGCTCGGTTGTAGAATTAGTAGAAATCAGTTCCACATTGGGCAGAAACTTTTCTAACCATCGCTGACATTGCGCTAAAGCTTGCGGATGAGAAGAAACTGTTTTAATGTTATCTAAGCTACTAGCACAAGAAATTAATGCATGAGCGATGGGCATAACTAACGCCATCTGAATTCGCAAAGTTTCCAGTTGCCACAGCGAATCCAGCGTCATTGTCACGCTTCCTTCAATAGAATTTTCTACAGGCACAACAGCTAACTGTGCATTACCTTGAACTACGGCTTGGAGTGACTGGGCAATACTGGGATAGGGACACAAATGAGCTTCAATTCCCTTGTTTTTCTTAAGCCAGTTGAGATAAAAAAGAGCCGCTTGTTCTGTGTAAGTGCCAGGAGGTCCTAAATGTGCAATCGATTGATTCATCGCCTTTAGTCTTTAGTTGCCGCTTATATTTATTCACTCTAACCAGTTTAAAGGAGGTTGGGACAGCCACACCTGCCCTTACAGCTGTACCCCCTAGACGCAGGTTTGACCAAATATATTTTATCTAATGGCGATCGCCTTCACTAGTTCCCGAAATAAGCTGCTACACAGCTTTGGCACAAAGCAGCGCGATGCCTACGGCGAGCTTCGCTAACGCACTAATCGAACCGGACGACCGGCAGTTTTTTCAGCATCCAACTGAGATTATCTCTTGCATTTTTAGTTCCAGCCTTGTAATATCTATTGCACGGTATGTTTATCAATAAATAGTAGATAGATTAGGAGCATAAGATAATGAGTTTTTGGCAACGCTCGCTGAAGAAATCGGGACTGACCATTAACGATTTGAGCCGTAGACTCAGATTGCGTTCTTTTAAAGGCTTTATATCGATGTTTTTGGTGGGAGCGATATTGAGTGTAGCGATCGCCTCCTGTTCTGGTGGAGATGCCGATAATGCTAATAGCGGTGCTGGGACTCCTGGTGCTAGTCCTGCTGTAGCTAACAACAAAGACGTTGAATTAACCCTCGTTTCCTTTGCAGTCACCAAAGCGGTTCACGAAGCAATTATTCCTAAATTTGTCGAACAGTGGAAAAAAGACCATAACCAAAACGTCAGCTTCAAACAAAGCTACGGTGGATCTGGTTCGCAAACTCGCGCTGTTATTGACGGTTTAGAAGCGGATGTCGTCCACTTAGCACTAGCATTAGACACCCAAAAAATTGAGAAAGCTGGATTGATTCAGCCAGGATGGGAAAAAGAAGTCCCCAATAATGGCATTGTCTCAAAATCAGTTGCTGCCCTAGTCACCAGAGAAGGCAACCCCAAAGGCATCAAAACCTGGGCAGATTTAGGTAAAAATGGTGTCAAACTTATTACCGCAGACCCGAAAACATCAGGTATTGCGCGTTGGAATTTCTTAGCACTATGGAACTCAGTAATTAAAACTGGTGGAGATGAAGCGAAAGCGACTGATTTTGTCACCAAAGTTTATACAAATGTGCCTCTTTTGACCAAAGATGCCCGTGAAGCTAGCGATGTCTTCTTCAAGCAGGGTCAAGGAGATGCCTTAATTAACTACGAAAACGAAATTATCTTGGCACAACAAAAAGGCGAAAAAGTCAACTATGTCGTCCCTGATGTCAACATATCCATCGACAACCCCATCGCAGTCGTAGACAAAAACGTTGATAAGCACGGAACAAGAGAAGTGGCAGAAGGTTTCGTCAAATACCTTTATAGCCCCGAAGCGCAACAAGAATTCGCCAAATTGGGATTCAGACCAGTAGACGAGACAGCACCTGCAACTAAAGAACTTGCCGGTAAATATCCCAAAGTCAAAACCCTCGGTACAGTTGGTGACTACGGTGGTTGGGATACCGTGCAGAAGAAATTCTTCGCAGATGGTGGTCTTTTCGACAAAATTCAAGCTCAAAAGAAATAGTTAATGGGCATTCATTGGGCATAGGGCATGGGGCAAAGTTCCTCTCGCCTGCTCCCCCTCTCCCCCTACGGTGTACACACAAGTCCTCAAATGACTCAAAATTTCCTCAAAACCTCACCCTGTCCGTTCCGGACATCCCTCTCCTTACTAAGGAGAGGGAAAGATTTTAGCGTAGCTAAAAGCGAGGGTGAGGTTTTGGGCGAGATTACATGGTAGTCCCACTCCTTCCCCTCTCATCAAAATGGCAGTCTCCTCACCTCCCTCCCCTCGGCAACTCATTCCCCCAGAACCTCCGGTTTGGAAGAAATTCTTAAATAATTTGTCTAGAATTCCTTGGACGTGGCGAATTACTGTGATATATCTCACGGTAATGTTGTTTGTCCCCATAGCTGCGATGTTCCTGAAAGCGGGCACCGAACCCCCTGCGAAGTTTTGGGAAATCGCAACTAGTCCGATCGCACTGGCAACTTATGATGTGACTTTTACCACGTCAGTAATTGCATCTTTGCTGAATGGAGTCTTTGGTACTCTGATTGCTTGGGTTTTAGTTCGCTATAAATTTCCCTTGAAACGGATTGTTGAAGCTTCAGTAGATTTACCCTTTGCGCTGCCGTCAGCGGTAGCGGGGTTAACTCTGGCAACAGTTTACAGCGATAATGGCTGGCTTGGTTCGTTACTCGCACCTTTAGGTATCAAAGTATCTTTCACGCGTTTGGGGGTAGCAGTGGCAATGATCTATATCTCGCTGCCCTTTGTCGTGCGAACAGTCCAACCTGTACTTCAGGAAATGGAACGCGAAATTGAAGAAGCTGCCTGGAGTTTGGGAGCAAGTCAATGGGAAACCTTCTGGAAGGTGATTTTTCCACCTTTATTTCCGACCATTTTGACTGGTATTGCCTTGGGTTTCTCCCGTGCAGTTGGGGAATATGGCTCAACGGTAATTATCGCTTCCAATACTCCGTTCAAAGATTTGATTGCACCTGTACTGATTTTCCAGCGATTAGAGCAGTATGACTATTCTGGGGCAACTGTAATTGGTACTGTGTTATTGCTGATTTCCTTGGTGTTGTTAATCGGAATTAATCTTTTACAAGCTTGGGCAAGAAGATATGACACAAAATGAAGCCTCTTTTCCACCCCGGATTCATTCAGGTGCCACAGATCCAAAGCCGGAAAGACCTGTAAAATCGAGGGAGTGGGTGCCAATTATTTTGATTGGGATAGCGATCGCCTATTTAGGCTTAGTTCTCTACATCCCTGCTGCTAACGTCTTTTTCCAAGCTTTCAAAAAGGGAGTTGGTCCATTTTTCTCGAACTTGACCCATCCTGCCTTTCTTCATGCAGCTTGGTTGACACTGATACTAGCTGTAATTACTGTACCTTTAAATACGGTATTTGGTTTATGTGCAGCTTGGGCAATCACCCGTCACAAATTCCCTGGTCGCGCTTTCGTCCTCAGCGTTATTGACCTACCTTTTTCGATCTCCCCCGTTGTCGCAGGTTTGATGATTGTACTGCTATACGGGCGAAATGGATGGTTTGGCACCTGGCTTCAGGCTCATGATATCAAGGTTGTCTTTGCCTTTCCGGGAATGGTGCTAGCGACAGCATTCGTCACTATGCCTTTTGTTGCCCGTGAAGTGATTCCGGTTTTAGAAGAATTTGGTAAAGACCAAGAAGAAGCAGCTAGAACCTTGGGTGCAAAAGATTGGCAGATATTTTGGCGTGTCACTTTGCCAAGTATCCGCTGGGGCTTATTATATGGCGTAATTTTGACAAATGCCAGAGCAATGGGTGAATTCGGAGCAGTATCGGTAGTTTCCGGAAACATCGCCGATAAAACTCAAAGTTTACCTTTATTTGTCGAAGACGCTTACAAGCAGTATGAAACCGAAGCTGCCTACTCTGCTGCTGTATTGTTAGCGTTGCTAGCAGTTGTCACCTTGGTGTTGAAGGAGATTCTCGAACGGAAAACCCGCATTAAAGATGTTGAATAGGATGTTGGTCGTTAGTGGGCATTGGGCATTGGGCATGGGGCATTGGTAATATTCTTTCCCCTTTCCTCTTTTCAAATTCCCACTATCCACCATCCACTATCCACCAACCACTATCTACGCTTCCATTATGGCTAATGACATTGCGATCGCACATAAACGGATTCGCTTAAGAATTCCTAAAGACTATCACTCTCAACCTGTGATTTCTAGCTTGGTATCTGAGTACGGTTTGACTGTGAATATCACTGCTGCTGTTCTTGGTGCCAATGCTGTTGGTGATGGTTGGTTTGACCTAGATTTACAAGGCACAATTGGACAAATTGACCTAGCTTTAGGCTATTTGCATGACTTGGATTTGCAAATCTGGGATAACAACACCGAAACAGGTATTTGGTAAAGCAGGTTAATTGCTGCTTATTCCAAGCAAGATAAAATACTTAGCAAAAATAATGCCCTTATGCTGATTTTTTTAACATCGCACTAGGGCATTTTTCGTTTTAATTTACAGGCATCCCTAATTAATTACCCATAACCCATTTACTAGAGTGTGTATATAAAACTACGGCAAAGTTGTATTACGACGTATATAATTTGTCTAGAAAGCTTATTTTAAAAATCATACTCAGTAAATCATGCTCGAACTTCTACAAAGCTTGTTTGGTGATAACTTTTTTATTCCACATGGACATTGTTATCTTTGGAAGCCTGGTTTGGTGTGGCTACATATCGCATCGGATTCTCTGATTGCCTTAGCCTATTATTCCATCCCCATCACCCTTGTTTACTTTGTCCAAAAACGGCAGGATTTCCCTTTCAAATGGATACTGTTATTATTCGGAGGCTTCATCATCTCCTGTGGTACAACTCATGTAATGGAAGTCTGGACTCTTTGGCACCCGACTTATTGGCTATCTGGTTTTCTGAAATTTATTACTGCTTCTATCTCCGTATATACAGCGATTGCACTGGTGCCACTAATTCCCCAAGCACTCGCTTTGCCAAGTCCCGCACAATTAGAAGTTGCTAACCGTCAATTAAGCGCAGAAATCATTGAGCGAAAAATTGCCGAAGAAGCACTTTTACAGGCAAAAGCCGAGTTAGAACAAAGAGTTGAAGAACGTACATTTGAATTAAGACAAGCGACTCTGCAATCTATCGCTACAGCTGCGACTGCACAAGAACAAGCAACTAAGCTGGAATTTACTCTGCGAGAACTTCAACAAACCCAAGCGCAACTTGTTCAAAGCGAAAAAATGTTTAGTCTCGGACAGATGGTTGCTGGGGTAGCTCATGAAATCAATAATCCTGTTGGTTTTATCTATAGCAATCTCACTTATGCCAACGAATATGCTTTAGACTTGCTTGAGTTGGTGCAACTCTACCAGAAATATTATCCCCAGCCACCAGCGGATATTCAATCTACTATTGAAGCGATTGAACTTGATTTCATTGAAAAAGACTTGCCGCAAATTTTCGCCTCAATGAAAATAGGTGCCGAGCGCATTAACCAAATTGTCTTGTCTTTGCGGAATTTCTCGCGGTTAGATGAAGCCAACATCAAACAAGTAGACATTCATGAGGGTATTGATAGTACTCTATTGCTGCTACAATATCGTCTGAAACCTAGACCAGCACACTCCGCTATCCATATCATTAAAGAGTACGGCAATTTACCAAAGGTGCAGTGTTATGTTGGACAACTCAATCAGGTGTTCATGAATGTTCTTACCAATGCGATTGATGCGATTGATGAGTTACACAAGTTGCGAACCTCCAAAAAAACAGCTTTTCTTGACAAAGACGCTAGGCGATCGCTTGAAGATATCCAAGACAATCCTAGTACTATTTGTATTCACACAGAAGTTGCAGACAGCATGAACGTGATAATTCGCATTGCTGACAACGGTTGTGGAATGACAGAAGAGATAAAATCAAAAATTTTTGACCCGTTCTTTACAACTAAACCAGTTGGTTCCGGTACAGGTTTGGGAATGTCCATCAGCTACCAAATTATAGAAAAGCATAATGGTCATTTAAAGTTTATTTCCGCACCGCTTCAAGGCACAGAGTTTATTATTCAGATTCCAATTCATATTAATTCTGATTAATCATATACAAACTTAATTATCTTTCATTAACTATATATATAGGGCATTGTTTTTTAGTCGCTATTGTGCTGTAAAATTTTATATTTGCCAAAAATACTATAATCTGATAAACTTACCGTAGATTATTTAAAACTGAGAACAGCTATTGATGAAAATCAATATCCCCGACTTCTCCAAGAAGTCGGGGATAAGTAATCGGACAAGATTAATTACACAAAAATCTGGACTGAAATCCTTGACTGGCAAAGAATTGGTAAATAAGTAATATGTAATTAATTCTGTCCAGGTACTTATGAATCTGGAAAAAATCAAACCGGATTGTTATATGTCTTTCAGCAACTTTGAAAAACCTGCTCCAGTCCACAGCCGGATTCGCATACCGCAGCGGTATAATAGACAACCGATAATTTCTCGGCTTGTATCTCGCTATAATTTAACCGTCAATATTACCGCAGCATCGCTGACATCAGATAGTAAGGATGATGGCTGGTTTGATTTAGAACTTTCGGGAAATCCCGGAGAATTGGCTTATTCGCTATCCTACCTGCATTCCTTGGGTGTGGATTTGATCCAATTAGCGATCGCTAATCAGATTCAATCACGAAACACTCAGCCTTTCCCTAATTTAGCTAGCAATTTAATTAACAGAGAATCTGCATCAACAAAATTGAAACAAGAACCAATATATAATGCGATCGCTAAGACAAATCGAGTGCGTTTGCAAGTGTGCATCTTGAAAAACTATTACCATAAACCGATAATTTCCGAATTAGTTTCTGAATATATGCTCACAGTCAATATCACCAGTGCGCTGCTAAATCCCGACATCGAAGATGATGGCTGGTTTGACTTAGATTTGTGGGGTAGACCGCAGCAACTTCGTGCTAGTCTGAGTTATTTAGAAAAATTGGAGCTACCGCTTTGGTTAGTTTCAATTCCTGATACCAATTCCCAATAAAATCGCCGAACTAATCAATCTGTAATATCTCGATCTCCTATAGAATTAAATCAGCATTATTATCGAAGCGATCGCACAAAGATAAAATAGACATATCCGTAAATGAGTATCAAAGCCTTGTACACCTCACCCCCTACCCCCTCTCCTTAATAAGGAGAGGGGAGATAAAGCACAGCTTTATCGGGGTGAGGTTATGATATGCAACTTGGTATGAAAGTACTTGGATTTTAGGCTGATTTTATTTATAAATATAAGATTAGATTTAAATTTAGGGTGTTACTCATGGGCTTGCTATTCAAAGCTAAAAATGTAGATATAGAAAAGACAAAATTAAGAAATCCGTCGCGAGTGCGGGATCACTTGGCAAATGAGCGCACTTACTTAGCATGGATGCGGAGTGCGATCGCTCTCATGGGTTTTGGTGTTGTTATCGTCCGTCTGCGCCACTTCCAACCACCACTTGTACCACATCCTGGGGCGGGGTGGAAGTTGGGTTTAACTTTCGCTCTAGTTGGTCTATTGACCGTGTTATTCTCAACTCAACACTATTTCGCCGTCCGCGATAATATTGATGAAGATACCTATGAACCACCAGATCGCTGGGTAATTCTTTTCAGCCTGACTATGCTTCTTTTGGGTGCTGGGGTCATCTATTTTGTATTTTCTATCCCTCTCGATCCAACGAGTTCTGTGATACCTGAGTGATTGCAGCAACTTACCACCACAGCGGGTTTCAATTAACTGCAATAGATAAAGAAACCGCAGATAAACACTTTCAAACTTTACCTGTTTATTTTATTTAAATGGTTATTTTCTCTCTAGCAATAGTCAGCTTTTTTGCTTGGTTGATTAGCACCTTAGCTGGTGGTGGTAGTCCTTTCATGCTCATACCTCTAGTTAACTCGATTCAAGGTGCCGCATCGGTTCCGCCGGTAATTACTATCGGTATGTTTTTGGGAAATGCACATCGCATCGGACTTTTTTGGCGATATATTGACTGGAAATTGACATTATGGTATGCTCCAGGCGGTATTCTTGGGGCAATGCTCGGTGCATATACTTTCACCCAAATTCATATAGATTGGTTACAGTTACTCATCGGCGTTTTTTTGGTAGTTATACCAATTTAATATGAAGCTGCATATAATAGAGAGAAGCAAACTTGGTAAGTTTACATACTCATGAGCCGCCCTTTTAAGATTGAGAT
>CASBQA010000290.1 GCA_949127635.1 Nostocales cyanobacterium PMM_0069
GCTAACTCTTTTTGGACAAAAATCCACAATCTCCAAGCACCACCGATAAGTCCAACCAATAAAAGTCCGCCCAAGCCAATACCACCGCGACTTAACACTAGAAACCAAAGACGTTTATTAGCACGAGCATTAGAGTTAGGATCTTGATGGGGAGAGTTAGCCATTTAGTTTTACTATATTATTCGGCGGATGTAGCTGGTACAGAAAAGAAAGCTAACGGACACTCTGTTTGACATGTCATTACCAGGATACGCCAACTCAACCAGTGATACAGGATAGAGTAAGAAGGCGTATAAACGAGAATTAATGACAAATAACTGTTAAGAGCTTGATGTATGGCGATATTCGGACTGTCAAGAAAATTTTATTAATTAAGGACTGATGATTACACCCATGCGTGTTTTTGTGTTAATTTTTAATGCGCGAACCGACAATGAGGGAATTCACTCGATTCGGGTAGGCGAACGTGAGAAAATTCTGATGTTCGAGTCAGAAGACGACGCTACCCGCTATGCTCTGTTGCTAGAAGCTCAGGATTTCGCCTCACCCACAGTAGAAGCGGTAAACGCCGAAGAAATCAAAGAATTTTGTGAAAGTGCTAATTATGACTGGGAAATTGTCCCCGAAAACGGCGAATTAACCATTCCCCCAGAAATAAACGTACCAGAAACCGACTGGCAACCAAATGCCTCAAAACAGAACAATGATGAAGAATCCCAGCGTGGCAACCAAGCGCAGTCAGAACAACCAGAATTTTCTGATTCCGAAATTGACCGCATTCGTCGAAAATTGGAAGGATTGTTGTAATCAGGACTAAAGTTGCGTGTCAATGGTCAAGAGTCAATAGTCAAGAGTCAATAGTCAAGGGTCAATGGTCAAGGGTCAATGGTCAAGAGTTAAGAGTCAATGGTCAATAGACATCTCCAGAAAACAATGTAGAGACGCGAAATTTCGCGTCTCTACAAGGGTTGTGGACAACGCATAGTTCATTTTCACTCCTATGTCTAATGGTCAAGAGTCTAAAGTCAAGAGTCTAAAGTCAAAAGCTAACAGTCTAAAAAGTCTTGACCATTGACCGTTGACCGTTAACCGTTGACCGTTGACCGTTGACCGTTAACCATTGACCGTTAACCGTTGACCGTTGACCATTGACCGTTGACCGTTGACTGGATGACAAAAAATAACTGACTTTTAATAGTTAAGAGATAATTAATAGATGTAACGGATGTAGACAATGCAAAATTTGCAGGAGCGCGGGCATCTTTTAACTGAGCAGGTAAATCCTCATAGTCTAAACTTAGACCAGCTCAGTAGTTTGGAATTCGTAGAACTGTTTAACAGCGAAGACCAAAAAGCTGTGGCTGCGGTTGAGAAAGCCAAAAATCAGCTAGCCCAAACAATTGAATGCACCGCAGAACGTTTGCGACACGGAGGACGCCTGTTTTATATCGGTGCGGGAACCAGTGGTAGATTAGGAGTTTTAGACGCAGCCGAGTGTCCTCCAACTTTTTGTACACCTCCAGAGTTAGTACAGGGGGTAATTGCCGGTGGTGCAGGGGCATTAGTACGCAGCTCAGAAGATTTAGAAGACCGATCGCAAGATGGAGAAGCTGCGATCGCTCAACGACAAATTACACAACTAGATGTAGTCATCGGGATTACCGCCGGCGGTACAACGCCTTTTGTTCATGGTGCCCTTAATGCTGCTCGTCAGCGGGGAGCCACTACTATTTTTATGGCTTGTGTCCCTGAGGATCAAGTTAAGATTAATGTCGATATTGACATTCGCCTCTTAACAGGACCTGAGGTGCTAGCTGGTTCAACTCGCTTAAAAGCTGGAACAGCAACAAAGCTAGCTTTAAACATCATTTCTACAGGAGTGATGGTCAAGCTTGGCAAAGTTTACGGCAATCGCATGGTTGATGTCGCAGTGACAAATCAAAAGTTACGCGATCGCTCTTTGCGAATTTTGTCAGACCTTACAGGCTTAAGCCGTGAAGATGCTAATTTGTTACTAGAACGCAGTGGCAAGTGGGTAAAATTAGCACTATTAATGCATTGGACTGGTTTAGAAAAAGAGGAGGGCGATCGGCTCTTGTCAGAACATCAAAGTAATCTCAGAGCAGCCATTGAGGCAACAAAGAAAAAGGGAGAAATCTCATGAAAAAGGGACTGGGGACTGGGGACTGGGGATTAGGGACTGGGGACACTTTCCTTACTTGGAACGGGATTTAGACCCACTCCCTTGTTTTAAACAGGACTTACGCAAAAATTGCCAAAAAGCTTAATTTATCGAACCGCCAAGGCGCCAAGAACGCCAAGAATTCATAGAGTGTGCGTAAGTCCTATTAAAGAAAACTCGCGTCTGCGTCCCCAGTAAAGATTCCCCAGTAAGGCGAGCGCCATTCCTTTCTTAGACTTGCTGCGCTAAGAGTCGGGGAAACAAGAGCGCGACCCGTTAAAACCAGCAACTATTAGCTAATACCTAATCACTTTTTTACTCACCAAATTTAACAACAGCAGGAAGTATTCCAAAGCTCACAGGCTTAGGCTTCCTGCTAATTTATTAGCAAAATTTATCACAGTATTTTATATCAAAATTTACGTAACTATATCATGTCTGTTTAATTAACAATAATAAAAACCTACCTACCGTCGTAGAGACGTTCCGGCGGAACGTCTTTACATTGCTTCGGTTCTGCGGACTATCAACTATGTGGTATAAATCTCAAAGGACTTCCCGATAATTGCAACCATAAATTTCTTTAACCCATCATTGATGGGTAATTTTCCATACATTAGTCTAAAGTCGAGTCATGAGCGTGAGGAGTCAAACCGTGAGGAATCAAGAAAAACAAATAAGGAAGAAGGAAAAAAGCCAAAAGAGAAAATTGGTAATAGCTTTTACCTCTTACTTTTTACCTTTTGCCTTTTTTAACATCAAGCCTGCGATCGCGGCTACCCAAAGCCCGATATTAACGATAGTGCAGAGCCAAGAAAATGCTAATCAGTGGACAGGTATAACAAACCGCTTGCAAGGATCTGGGGTAAAGTATTGTGTAATTTCCTTGACAAATGTCAGGAGTGCGGCTGATTGGGGCGATCGCCAAGTGTTATTTTTACCGAATGTAGATACATTAACACCCACACAAGCGATCGCTCTAGAAGAATGGGTGAGCAAAGGTGGGCGATTGATTGCCTCAGGACCTGTAGGTACTTTATCAGCACCGGGAGTGCGGCAGTTATTGCAAACACTCTTAGGAGGTTACTGGGGATTCAGCCTCAATGATGCACAACAATTGCAACCTGCAAAAAACAACTTACAAAATTGGGCAAACCAAAACGGACTTTTTGGTAAAGTACGTGGCGGTGTTGTCGTTGCTGATAATGTAAACAGTAAAGCTGCTGCTGTTTGGAATTCTAAAGATAATCCTGCCGCCGTCGTCACAACTGAACGATCCACCTTTTTTGGTTGGCGTTGGGGAGTAGATACAGCTTCATCTCCTGAGTTAGATACTGCTTGGTTAAAAGCCGCTGTCAACCGTCATGTGAAAGAAACTGCAAATACCTCAAATAAAGTAGAAGGTGGTTCGCCAAACTGTACTACATCTGTCGCCCTTGCTACCCCAACTCCCGTAAAGACGTTCCGCCCGAACGTTTCTACCCCCCCC
>CASBQA010000291.1 GCA_949127635.1 Nostocales cyanobacterium PMM_0069
TTGGTAGTTCCATTTGTGCTTCCCAATTAGCAACCGCTCCGCGAAAATCTTGATCAACTACTGTACGTAGTAATAAGTAGTCATTAGATGTATTTGTCATGCTTGCAATACTCATCATTCAACTCCTTAATTCAAGTCAAAAAAAGCTTATTTAGACAATGACTTCACATTCAAGCATTTGGTAAAAATCTATTTATTTCTTGCTTTGAAAACAAAAAATATAGATAGTTATTCAACCAAACTGCTTAAATATTCGTCATGATCAATGGTTGGCAATCAATTACTTATGTATTTGCAAAATTGCTTCTAATCATATTTAATTAACCGCCAAGTAACAGTTAACCACACTACTAACGAAAATGAAATATGTAGTCAATATAACAATTTTTTCTCTGTTGAAAAAATATGAACACTTTCTATGGATTAGTAGTACTGGCGCATTGACAGAGTACTAAAATAGTGTATTTAAACCGACATTCCGCACTTCAAGATGTAATATATCGATATTCAAGAATATTTCTTAATAATAGACAATCATTAATAGGACTTACGCACTGTACAAATTTATTATCTTGTGCATTAACGAAAATACATCGTTTCAGGCTTTTATAAATCATCCTTTGATAAATAGCGATCGCCTAAAAAGTGCCGAAAAATCAAGGTTTAATGCCTGAAATCTATACCTCATATTTGGGTTTTCTTGTCAATGCATAAGTCCTAATTAAGTATTAATATGGTTAATTATTGGTAATTTGTGATTACTATTTAACCCACATTATCTCCTGTTGGTTAATTCGTCCGAAGCCCAAAAATTCATCCAACGCTTCTATCGACGGTAAGACGTGGGGCTTCTTTTTGTTTAAGCTAAATTAAAACCCAAGATCGGCTTTAGCAAGTTCCGCAGCAGCGAAAACTTCTGCGTCTGGCTTTTCTTCCCAAGCGATATCCCCAATTTCTGCATAGAAAGTTGAATCGTAAGGACGGGTACGCACCACTACAGGCATGGGTACGGCGTGTCCTAAAATTAAAGCTTGTTGCTTTGAGTCTAACTTGGCTAAGACCGATCGCAAACCACCACCACCAGAGACACCTGTAAAAATCGCGTCGATGTCTTTTTCATCATTGAGCAAAGCGGTGATGCGAGTGCCAATTTGAGACATAACTTCATTATCTATGCCTGAAGGACGTTGATCGACTACCAGAAGTGTAACGAAATATTTCCGCAACTCGCGGGCGATGGTGCCAAAGATGGTACTTTGGACAATAGCCGGGTCAAGAAAGCGGTGTGCCTCCTCAATGGTAATCATTAATGGCATTGGGCGATCGCATGGATTTTTACTTTGCAAGAACTTGTCAGCTTTTTTGACATACTTCTCGTGAATGCGTTTGGTAATCATGTTCGTCACCAACATGTAAGAAAGCATGTTGGATTGGGAACCAAATTCGATCACAACATTCTTCCCAGCTTCCAAACATTGCAAAATCTTATCGATGTAGTTTTGCGGGCAAGCTGCTCGTATATACTTTAAACTGTCCATCCGCAAAAGTTTGCGTTGCAAAGCCATAATCGAACCTTTATGTCCTCGCTTTTCATCGCAGAACATCTCGATTTCGTCGTTCGTCATGCTTAGTAATTGGACAATCCAAGATTTCCCGAATTCGGAGAACAAAATATTGGCATTATCTAATGCTGCATCGGACAGTCCTAAATCCCGACTGCATAACTTAATATCTTCGACATCGATTTGGTCGTAACTTAAATATAGTTCTTGTGCATCCCGTACACCCCGACGTTTTGTAGATTCTGGGTCAAGGGTGTAAACTTCAACTTGACTTGGAAATAACTGTTTCAAACCTTTAACAGTATTGACATTTTTACCTTCTGCTACAGCTTCCCAACCATACTCAGAATGCATATCAAAAATTAAATTAACTGCTGCGCTTTTGCGAATCACACCAGCTAAAAGTAAGCGTGTTAAAAAGGATTTTCCAGTACCAGATTTACCAAAAACGCCATTACTACGTTCAACAAAACGATTTAAATCGATGCAAACTGGTACATCCATATCCAGCGGTTTCCCGATGGAGAAATTTTTTCTTTGCGGATCGTCTTCCCAACCAAATACTCGACGAAAATCGTCTTCATTCGCTTCGTAAACTTGGCTAAAGTGACTGGGAATAGTTTTAACTGGCAACAGTTCCATCGTTGTGCTGGTTTGCGGTTGAAAAGATGCTAAACCCGTTGCCGATGGTACAAAGGGATTAACAGATTTGGCATTTGTAGCTGAATAAGTTTCATTATTTTCGGGAGTGAACATCAACATCGGTGCGAGGTTGATAGTTCCATAAGTACCACTTCCAGCTAAAACTTCTCTTAAAAAAGTATCTTCCCAATTTGGAGGATTAGCAATAATTCTTTGGTTAGCAGTTCCCAGCGCTACATCTGTCAGCATACAGAAAAAACGCGATCGCATCCCTTGCACAACTAAAAATTTACCTACACGCATATCTTCAACCGAAATATCCGGATGTAATCTTACTTCTAATCCTTCTGTAAGAGAACCTTCTATTACTGAACCTAACGGTTGTCCCAAATTCATATCTTATTTGTTAGTGGATCGTGGATAGTTGTTAGTGGATAGTTGTTGATGGATAGTGGATAGTTGGAGCGTTGTTGGGTGTTGAGTGTTGGTTGCTGATTGTCAAAAAGTACTACTAACTCTTAACTCCTAACTCTTAACTCCTAACTCTTAACAACTATCCACTAACAACTAACTCTTAACAACTATCCACTAACAACTATCCACTAAATCTTAATCAATTTCAATTGAAGTTGGGGCACTACCTGTGGTAGTAGATATTATTAATGGTGTGCGATATTGACTATAAAGGCGATCGCGCCAGGTGAAGAATGGTTCATAAAGGGGATTATCTGCTAATTCTGGGACACCTTTACCTCTAAGGCTAACTGGTAAATCTAGATAGGGACCATCGGGAAACTTCAGCAAAATCGACAATCCCGCCACGGCAAAGTCTGCTAAAGTAGGTTGGTCTCCGACTAAGTAAGGACTCTCAGCTAATATTAGCGTCAGTGCTTCTAAGTCTTGCTTTAAGTCGGTCATGGCGCTACGTACCACATCAGGAGTATAACCTACTCCAACACCCAAAACTTTTAGTAAATCGTTTGGTAGCCCTTGAACCAGAGTTTTGAATACATCTGGTGTCGAAGTCGGTAATAGAGACTTGCGGAAATTTTGGTCTTGACTAATCGCGGAAAATAACGCTTTGCGACTTTTGAGACCAATGGACTCATCAGCCCATTCTTCCATCATTAAGCATAAACCACGTTGCTTTGAATCTTTCGGTATCAGTGGGCGATCGGGATATTCTAAATCTAAATACTTAGCGATCGCTGTGGAATCTGAGATATATCTATTACCATCTTTCAGGACTGGCACTTGTCGCTGACCACTCAATCGGAAGAGGTCTACTTGTCCAATCCCAGGTGTAATTTCAATTTTGCGGTACGCTAATCCTTTATAATCAAGGAGGAGGCGTACTTTCTCTGAGTAATGAGATAGTTCAAATTGGTATAATTCCAGCATCTTCCCTACCTTCTAATTGGTGCGTTTATCAACTTTATAATTGTATCTTTAGTCATATAAATTTTCATTACCAATTAATTTATTTTGTGCCAAACTAATCGAGATTAACGTTGATTTTTGAATGAGATTTGTATGGTGATTGCTATCTGGCAAAGTCTTTTATCTTAAATACTTGCTTTTTCTTTGGGTGATGCGATATTAGCCGAAGAGGAAAATTCGCAAACAAGTGCGATCGCCTATACAAAAGTCGTGATAAACTTTACTTGATTAATATTGTATTTGCTACAAGTGATACCTTCTAAGCTTCAGTGTAATAATTTCCGGATTAAGGAAATCCTATCACCACCGCATATTTTCAACAGAAAATCTTACTTCTTTAGTTAGTTTTATCTGTAGGGAAGTGTTATAAGTCTTTATGTAATGTGTGGAAATAAAGCCAAACAAAATTTATGAAGGTTGATTATAACATAAAATTGCTGACCAAGTTAGCAGGACTAGTAGGAGCAACCGGCGCTAGTTTCCTCATGATTTTTTCGGCTAGAGCCAATGAGGTACTAAATCCTAACCCTGGTGTTTTCTCAGAGGCACCCTACAATCGCGGTCAACGTGTTTTGGTAAACGCTGAATATGCACCGACTGAGCCAGAATTAGCTAAACAGGGGAAGAAGCCTGCACCAGGGAAAAACACGGTATCTCAGAGTAACCAAACAGGCGGTATAAATCCTAGCCCTAGTATTTTCAATGAGGCTCCTTATAATCGTAGCGGTCGGACCGCACCTGGTCAAACTAAGCCCACTGTACCTACCCCTACCACCCCGGAAGCTACACCTACACCAGAGCCAACACAAGTACCGACTACGGAAACACCACCCGTACCCGAAAATCAAAAACCCCCAACCGACAAACCCACCCCAAATAAACCGTCGGGAGGAAGTTCCAGCACTCAAACTAAGAATTTGGTAGCGCTGGCAGAAGCGGACGGCTCTTTTAAAACTTTAACTAAGGCTTTGAGAGCAGCTGGATTGACAGAGATTTTACAAGGTAAAGATAACTACACAATTTTTGCGCCCACGGATGCGGCATTTGCTAAATTACCACAAGATGCCGTGCGCGATTTGTTGAAGCCAGAAAATAAAGAGGTATTGGTCAAGCTTTTGACTTACCATGTGGTTAAAGGTCAAGTATTATCTGCTGATTTGAAAACTGGCGAAGTGAAAAGCGTTGAAGGCGGTGCGATTAACGTTAAAGTTGATCCAGCAACTGGCGTAACCGTTAACGAAGCTAAGGTGACAAAGGCAGATATCAGAGGTAGTAACGGCGTTATTCATGCGATCGATCAGGTAATTTTACCTCCCGATTTGTAATGTCATAAGTTTTCACATGTGAATAATAATAACCCGTTCAACTAACTTTTGGACGGGTTTTTTAACGTTCTTAATTGTCCAGCAACTGATCCATCCTAGATTTGAAGACTCGCACCGCGATCGCATCTCGAATCATTTATCCTGAGCGATCGCCAGTAAGATAGAATTCAATATAGAGTATGATTGTTGTCATACTATAGACATACTTTATAGGTAAGCGAAAGGAGTAAGTATCATGGCTATGATGCGTAAGACGATTACTATCCCTGATGCGATGGATGGATGGGTCAAGGCTCAAATTGAAAGTGGACGCTACGGGAATGATAGTGAATACTTCCGTGATCTGATACGCCGTGACCAGGACAAGCGACAAGCGGAACAAGAGCTGCTTTCGCTTATTCAGGAAGGACTGGATAGCGGCATAAGCACATCCACGGTACAGGATATTATGAAACGGGTAGAAGACAGGCTTAGAAATAATGGCAACGTATCAACTCACTAATAAAGCCGAAAGTGAGATTGAGGGCATTTACGAATACTCTATTTTGAACTTCGGATTGCGGGTAGCACAGGAGTATATGTCCGGGCTTACCCATTGTTTTGAATTGCTGGCAGACAATCATAGCTGGGGTAAACAAAATCCCGCGCTACATATTGCCGGCAAGTGATTCCAAAGCTGCATAATATGCTGTTTGGAACGGATAATCCCAATTCGCCAGCTTTAGCGAAAATTGCTACTTGCGTGTATAACGATGCTTCACCCCAAGGGGGAAATATTCTGGATTGCCAAGTGGTGTTAATATCACTTTTGGCATTTGATATTCTGGGGGGACGTAGTTAGCAAACTCGCTATTAAGGCGCTTTAATTGTGAGAGAATTGAATGAGCGATCGCCTCACTTTTCTCTTCACTTCCTTCCACATTAGGCGCCAACTCCACAACCACAGATAAAAAGCGGTTCTTGTCTGCATCTTCCTTCACTTGCAATACAAACTTACCCGTTACCCATTCTTTAATTACAGGTTGCTCTAATCCTACCGTTACATTTTCTGGGTAAATATTCGCCCCAAAATAAGAAACCGTAAAATTAGAACGTCCGAAAACATATACAAAAGGTAATTGATGAATCCCTCTCACTATAGCCCGCGCAGGCGGGCTTTGTTCGTATAGCTTCAGGCTTCCAGCCTGCGGGTTCATTTTAACACCCTGATTTTCTAACTCTGCCACAGGGTCAAATCCCCACTCTGCCAAAAATTCCAACATGGCATCATAACTAATTATCCCCCCAGTATCTAAAATGTTATAACGCACCAAGGGAATACCATTATCTCCCGAAAAAAACAACGTACCATTTTCAACTTCAAAAAAGCGGCTGATCGGGTCATACTGTAGCAAAGTAGGTAAACGAGATTCCCCAAATAAAGCTTTGGCAGCATCAGGATTTTCTGCCAAAAAACGGCGAATACAAATACTTAAAGGTGTTTCATTAGCCAAAACACCTGCATCCGCAGTTCCATAAAGTGATGCTGAATCGTAGCAGAAATTTTGCGAATTAATTCTTTCACCAACTAAACTGCGCCATTCTTCACTAAATACTTCTCCTGCCATGACTAGCTTAACTTGATATTGCTGCCATTCCACACCACGAACAATACCACTATCAATTACATCTTTCAAAAATGGCGGATATCCTAACAATACAACTTGCTCGAAAGCCGAACCAAGTTCTTGCACAACTCGCAAGATTTCTTCTTTGTTATTACCTGGTGTAATTACTGTAATAGGATAACCTTTGCTGGCAAGATAGCGACAGCAATTAGTTGTAAACATTCCACCTACCCAAGTTCCTAATGTGAAACAAATCACAGCTAAAGTGCTTTTGGAATCTGCGTGAAAGCTGTCATGAAATATCTGCTCAAACCGCACAGCAATTTGCAACTCATCTGTAAAGAAACGTGTCCAAAATGTCGGTTTACCTGTGGAACCTGAAGAAGCAGCTATCATGTCACATGCTTGTAACTGCCCGTTACGACACAAATCAGCTAAAGGATGACGCGAGATATAATTTTCTTTGGTAATCAAAGGTAGTTTCTGGAAATCCTCAAAGGTTTGGATGGAAGCGGGATTTATATTATTTTGTGCTAAAAAAGACTTGTAAGCCGGTACGTTAGCAGCGATTTCGTGAAATAATGCCAAAACTGCTAATTCGCTTTTACTATTTATATGGCGTTGTAATAGGGTTTCTAAAGGTGTAGTTATAAACTCTTGAAAAGCTTTTATTGCCCGCTGCTGTTGTGATTCGCTGTTCATGGTACTTATATTTTGATATTTATCCGTTAGGGGAGATGGCAGACAAGGGAGACAAGGAGACAAGGGGGAATTTATTCTTTGTTTTCCCACTCCCGCACTCCTCCATTCTTGTACAGACGCGATTAATCGCGTCTCTACTCCCCATTTTCATAATTTTGCGTAAATGGGACTCCACCTGTTGTAGCAATAAAGAAAACCCTTCATTCATACTTGGGCACTATGCAAGTCTATTGCAGTAAACAACACGCAAATGATCAGAGTAACCGATTTTGTATCCACTGCGGTGAACCGTTACCTCTTAGTACGGGGAAGGTGGTGGAGAATCGCTATCATATTTTACGACAACTGGGGCAGGGTGGTTTTGGACGCACTTATTTGGCTGAGGACAAAAATCAATCGAATGAAAATTGCGTGCTGAAGGAATTTGCACCCCAAGTTGAAGCGCAACAAGATTTATTAAAAGCGAAAGAATTATTTGAACGTGAAGCAAGTGTTTTAAAGAAACTTCAGCATCCGCAAATTCCCCGTTTTCACGCTTCTTTGCAAGCGAAGTTAGGTAATAAAGATTTTTTCTTTTTGGTGCAAGATTATGTGGAGGGTGAAAATTATTATCAGTTGTTAGAACGTCAAACTTTTAGTGAAGAAGAAGTAATTAAGTTACTGCAAGAAATTTTACCTGTGTTGTCGTATATTCACTCAGTTGATGTCGTTCATCGCGATATTTCTCCTGATAATTTGATTTTGCGGAGTTCTGATAATTTGCCAGTGTTGATTGATTTTGGGGGTGTGAAACAATTACCTGCGAGTAAGGGTTTTTGGTTTACTCAGTTGGGTGGAAATCGCACATTGTTGGGTAAAAAGGGTTACGCACCAGAAGAACAGTTACGTCAGGGAAAGGCATTTCCTAGTAGCGATTTGTACTCTTTGGCGGTGACATCCCTGGTATTATTTACAGGTAAGGAACCCCAACATCTTTATGATAGCTATCAAGGTGTTTGGCGTTGGGGACAGGAAATTAAAGTCAGTTCGCAACTGGAAGCGGTATTAAAAAGGATGCTTGCTTATAAACCAAGCGATCGCTATCAAACAGCAAATGAAGTTCTCAAAGATTTAAAGTTTTCTATCGCTGTCAAAGCTGCAAATCCACACATCACCAAACTGAAAACTATGATAGCCGCTCCTGGGCGACAACGCGCTGGTGCTGTGGTCAGTAATCTCCACAAAAGAACGCAATTAGTAGCCGGTGCCTTACCTTTACCAGTTTGGCTTCGTCCTTTTGCTGTTAGTCTTATCGGCACAACTGCGGTAGTTTTAGTTTTCGCTGGGACTTGGGCGGTAGTAAATGGGGTTGTTCGTACTGTATCATCAATTTCTGTCCCCTCCATTTCTCTACCGAAATTACCAGGGGGAGGAAATCCAGATAACAAACCTGCAAATAATAAAGATATAAATCAAATTGTTAATCGCCGTCAAGAATTAGAAATTCCTGAAGTATTTTTTACGCGAACTGTAGATAATTTATTTTATGCCGAAAAGCCAGAATTACAAGGACGCACTTTGACTTCTAGTTCAGAAGATGCTGCTTTACGCAAAGAATGGTACGGTATAGCTGATGACTTGCTAGATAAATTAGAACAAGCTAAACTCAGTAGCGCATCGCGTCGGAAGTTGGGAAATTACGGTTCTCAAGATTACGACGTTTGGAAACGCAAAACCCAAGCAGGACAGTTAGGTGATTATACAATCAGTCAATTGAACAAAGACACAAATCAAAAATTCGATCGCTTGTTTCCCGGTCAGCGACGTGGGAAACTCAATCAAAAGACTCTCGGTCAAATTTGGTATGCGATCGCTGCCGATCAAGTTGGTAAACTACAACAATAAGGTTAGTTGATAGTGGTTATACCAATTTAATATGAAGCTGCATATAATAGAGAGAAGCAAACTTGGTAAGTTTACATACTCATGAGCCGCCCTTTTAAGATTGAGATCGCGGAAAGCGAAGAGGAACTAAAAAA
>CASBQA010000292.1 GCA_949127635.1 Nostocales cyanobacterium PMM_0069
CCCTAATTTTTATTTAGGGCTAACTTTATCTATCGTCTTGATTTTGCCATCGTCGCCAACTGTCCAGACATCGTAAACACCGACCACATCGCCATTTTGGTCAATATCTACGTTGCCACTAGCTCCCTGATAGTTAATTTTCTTACCTTCACTGAGTAACTTCAGTCCCTCGCAGACATCAGCAACTTCTGTACCTGGACCATTGGCAACTTCACGGATTTTGCTGGCTATGCCGACGCCTGTATTATCTTTAGCCGATTGTGCTGCCAATGCTAACAAAGCGGCAGCATCCCAAGCGTGGGGAGTGTATGGTGCTGGTGGAGATCCTTTTTTGGATTGCCAAAGCTTGGTGAAAGCATCTAATCCTTTACCATTGGAACCAGGTACCGTACCGATCGCACCACTAACAATATATTTACCATCGGCAGCTTTCCCGACTCTTTGGGGGAAGGTATCTGACTTCGTGCCATCTGTCAACATAATCTGTACTCCCTGAGCCAAACCTTGCTGATAAGCAGTTTTTAGTAATAAACTGGCAGTCTCTTCATAAGCTACGACTAATACTGCATCCGGTTTACCGGCAAAAGCTGCTTGAGCTTCGCTATCAAAAGTCGTGGCTTTGGGGTCGTAACGGGTGGGGCTGTTTTTGTTAACTACTGTTCCACCTAATTTTTCAAAAGCTTGGACAAATGCTTTTTCAAAGCCTACACCGTAGTCGTTGTTAATCACAACGGTAGAAACTTTTTTGAAGCCTTTTTTACTGGCAAGTTGAGCTAAGGCTAATGCTTGGTAGGTATCGGGGGGAGCAGTACGCGCCCAATAACCTTTATAATCTCCTTTGCCTGCCTTTTCGGTAAATACCGGGCTAGTACTACCTGGAGAAATCAACATTACTTTATTGGGAACGGCGATGGAAACTGCGGCTGTAGAAACGCTGCTGGCAAAAGACCCAACTACACCACCAACTCTATCTACGGTTGCCAATTTCGTCATCCCCGCAGCACCGGCTCTAGGATCGGTTTGGTCGTCTACTGAGACGAGGGTGACTTTTTCGCCATTCACCCCACCACAAGCGTTAACTGTATCCACAAGTAAGGGAACAGAACCCACCATTTGCTGACCGATGGAAGCTAAGTCACCAGTTGATGGTAACAGCGAACCAATTTTCAGTCCTTTGCCATTACTCGCTGTGGTAGTTGAACTAGCTGGATCAGTAGTAGCACCAGTAGTTGTGGTAGTGGTGCTAGTAGTAGTTGTAGTGGTTTTTGTACAAGCTGCCGCGAGGAAGCCAGATAATAAAGTAGCTAAACTTAGAGCTAAAGCAGAATTGATTTTTTTCATAAGTCACTCTCACTCCTCTGATTTATGGGAGCCTGAAAGCATTATTCTAACTGGATTATCAGTTTAGTTTTATCTTACATAACTCCCGATGATAAATAATATCATCATCCTTTAGAGGTAAAAGTGTCTGTCTCTAAGTGGATAATTTTTACCGCTTTGTTAGAGATTCGTAGTAAGCGCTTAAGCGCTTATCTTAGGCACTGAAGTGCCTACTACGAACCTCAATTCAGACTGGGAAAACGGAGAGGGAGGGATTCGAACCCTCGGTACGGAGTTGCCTGCCGTACAACAGATTAGCAATCTGCCGCTTTCGACCACTCAGCCACCTCTCCAGGCTCACGATTATTTATTCTATCAGATTTTCAAGGCTAAGTCAAGGGGGGATTTGTTATTTTTTGAATAATTGATGGTGGATAGTTGATGGTGGATAGTTGATGGTTGATGGTGGTTGGGGGTCAAAAAATACTATTAACTACTATCCACCCTCCAACTAACGACTAACTACTAACGACTATCCACTATCCACCAACGCTCCGAGTAAAGTTAGAGGACTTGCGATCGCAGCCAAGCGACTGGCAAACTGCTTAACTTTTTCCACTGAGGGACGTAGGCGCGTTGACTGAACACGTCATAATCGTTACGTTCAATTACGTTTAAAATGCGACTGTAATGCATCAAAGATGCCCACACGGGCAAACGGGCATCGGGTGATAAGTAACATATTCCCTTTTCTGCTTTAATATAATATTGGCGTGCCCTGGCAATTTGAAAACCCATGAGAGAGCGCCAGCGCTCATCTACAACACCTTTCAACAAATCTTGTTCAGTGTAGTTGAATCGCGCCAAGTCTTCTTGGGGGATGTAGATTCGTCCTCGCCTAGCATCTTCACCAACATCCCGGAGGATGTTGGTGAGTTGGTGGGCAATTCCTAAAGTGATCGCTTCTTCGGTGGGAATGTATGTCGGTTTTTGGCGATTCCACGGTGCAGTGTTGGCGTTCGCATCAACTCCCATCACTGCCGTTGACATCAAACCGACGGTACCTGCTACACGGTAACAGTAAAGGTATAACTCTTGAAATGTTTCGTAGCGGCTACGGTATAAGTCCATACGCTGACCGGCAATCATATCCCGAAAGGGTTGAATGTCCATTGAGAAGCGCTGGATGGTATCTACCAAAGCCACATCGAAATTTTCAAGAGCGCAGCCGCTAAAAATAGATTCTAGCTGCTGTTCCCATAATTCTAGGGTTTCGGGCGTAGTCATAGCAGATGCTGGACCATCCACCAGTTCGTCTGTTCGGCGGCACCAAGCGTAAATTGCCCAAATAGCGGGACGCTTTTGCTTGCTCACTAACAAAGTGCCAAGGTAAAAAGTCGTGGAGTACTTTGCTATGAGTTGGCGACAAAGTTTGTAGGACTCATCCACAGAGACCAGCGTTTTCATGCGCGCTTTGGAATCAGGCAGTTGCAGCATTCGTTGCAGGCGGTCGGGTTGGCGTTTGCAGGCTTGAGGAATTTACCTCCGGGTGTACTTCCGAAATCGCCTGCGCTGTCAGCTTACCAGAAAGCACGGCACCTTCCATACTTCCTAAGTAACGTTGCATTGTGTAACTGCCTGCGAGATAGAAGTTATTTATCGGGGTAATTTGGGTGGGGCGGTATTGTTGGCGACCAGGTATCGCAGTATAAACCGATCGCGGTGTCTTGACCACATGATATTTTAGCAGTTTTGCTGGATTATCTACCCCTAAGTCCTCTGGAAAGAGTTTTTCCAATTCGGCAAGGGAAGCGCTGACAATTTCTTCATCGGATTTGTCGATCCAATCTTTGGCTGGTGCTAAAACTAATTCCAGCATCGAGCGATGGGGATTGGCGTATTCGCGGCAGGTGTTGCTCATATCAGCATAAACGCTGAGAAGAGGCGATCGCGAAAATAACAAGTGATCTATATCTGTTAGTTTCCGATCAAACCACAGATGCAAGTTAATTACCGGCACACCTGACAATCCTTCAAGCTTTTGGAAAAACTCTATTTCCTGCCAAGGTTTCGGTAGCATCACTTTCATGACATCGACTGACATTGCCGAAACATACAAGTCAGCGGTAATAATTTCATCTGCTGCCCCATTCAAACCCCGAATTAAGAACGCTTTCACCGTACCATCTTCATTGAGCATTATCTCTTTGAGGGGTGCATTTAACCGCACTTCGCCGCCACCAGAGGTAATATGATCTACTATCGGTTGACACAATCGCTCGGTAGGAGAACCATCCAAGAAGGCAATTTTAGAACCGTATCGTTCTTGGAGAAAGCGATTCAGTGCTGTTAAGAGAATTGTGGCGGAAACTTCATCCGGATTAATAAAGGTCAACGCTTTGGATGCAGCGATAAAAATATCACTATTCACCCGTTCGTCTACACCTTGCCTTCTCAGCCACTCTATAAGAGTGTACTTATCCATATCTTCAACATACTTCTGACCGCGAACCACGGCTGGGAGTAGCCCAATGGCGAATTTAATCTTCTGCTCCCAAGTCAGCATGTCATTATTCCGAAGAATCGCCATAATCACGTTGAAAGGTGCCGGAATATCCGGAACATCAAAACGTGAGAGCGTTCCTGGCTTTTCTGGCTGATTGAAAATTAGCGTGTGCTGTTTCCATTGCAGCCGGTCTTCAATTCCTAACTCTTTGAATAACTGAAGCATATTCGGGTATGCTCCAAAAAAAGCGTGCAATCCGGTTTCGTACCAGTCGCCGTCTGAGTCTTTCCACGCTGCCACCAAACCACCCAATACGTTTTGGCTTTCCAAAACAATTGGTGTGTGTCCTGCGTCCGTGAGATATTTCCCGCAGGAAAGTCCTGCTAAACCCGCACCAGCGATCGCTACTCGCATTTAACCTTACTTTTCTTCAATATTTCTTAACCGTTTTCTCGTTTTCATTATACGTTGCAATCCGTTACATTTATCATCCCTGATCGCGATCGTCTGTACTTTGTCAAAAATTTTCAATCTTTTACGGCTCAACTGTAGCTCTAAAGGACGATCGCGATCGCTCAAATCTTCAGAACGATTATCGCTACTCTGTTTGAAGAAAGCATATTTTATCGTACTTACATCTTGACAGGAAATACCAAATATGTAATCTGGATTTCCGGCATTAAACCTTAATTTTTCGGCTCTTTTGAGGCGATGT
Organism: Nostocales cyanobacterium PMM_0069; assembly: GCA_949127635.1. Lineage (GTDB taxonomy): Bacteria > Cyanobacteriota > Cyanobacteriia > Cyanobacteriales > Nostocaceae > Hassallia. The sequence continues at coordinate 4,542 of CASBQA010000292.1, forward strand.
CTTTTGACTCGCCGCCCAGCATCTACGCTATTTATCAAAGCCAGAAACGACATATTTTACTTAATGCACAAGACCAATAATTTGTAAAGAGGGTATAAGTTCTATTGTAAATCTTTTTTTAGTTCTTCATTAAAACTTATTTGTCTGAGTTATAAATTATTCAAATTATTCATCCCGGAAATTTTTGGGACTTTTGCCACATCACAAAAAGATGAAAACCTTGCCAATTCACCCTTCTACCTTCTTTTACCGACTGATTATTAAATAATTTACTCTGAAAGTATATTTGCTATACTTAAGCTGGAAAAAGTGCTAAGGCACTTAAAATTTTGTTTTGTACTAATGACAACTATTCTTTAAAAAAATATTGCAAGTTGATTCATCATTATTGTCTCTGAATAACTGATTTATTGAGCAACAATGAGCATTTGCGAGATTGATAAGTTTAGGGCATTGGTAAAAAATGCTAGCTGCTTCATCGTATATTTAGCTTAAGTATACGATGATTGGCATGTGTTATATATACCAAATGATAAGAAAAAGTTAGTATTTTTACTGTTGTAAATAATTGATTGCATCTTTATTTTAAGGTTTTTATTAGAGTTATTCATAACAAATTTAAATCAAAAAGTAGTAAATGATCGACAACATCATCTCAAAGCTTTATTTACTTATTTGCCAACAACAGGATAATATGGCTTCTGCTGGGGATCGCTTCTTAGCGTGCCTCTAACTAAGGAGAGATTTATTTGAATTGGCAAAGGATATGTAGTTTGTTTGACCTTTTGGGATAAAAACTATCTTTGGCAAGGCTAGGGTTGCACTTCTTATGTATGCGGGTACCTAAAACTTGACTTGACCATGCTATTTTTTGGATTTTTTTGCATTGCATCTTGGATTGGTTCATTTTTGTCGTTGAGCGAAAACTTGCCACCAAGTTTTATGCCAAAGGTTTCTCCGACAAAGGTTTCATCCAATCTGGATAAACTATTAAGTAACAACCGGGAATTTTTGGATACACCTAAACAGCGATTAAATGTTTGGAGTACGACGATATTGCCTACAAGGTTTTTGAAGATAGATTGGGGTTCTAAAGAATCACCACCAACGAAAGCTAAGTTATCGAATGTTTCTTTCAGAGGAGTAAAGCAAAGTAAAAATAAGTTTTGTAGTTCTGTGTCAGATATTGCATCTGAACAGATTCCAATAAAAACAGCAAGTGTTTTGCCTATTCCTCGGTTGATAGAATCAAGCGTGAATAACCGAGATTTGTTGCCAAATAAAATTTTGCGATCGCTGCAAAATTTCTTCAACTTCTCCACGATGGAACAAGGCTTTGTAACAACACCAGTAGTAGTTGTTCGTCGTGACCAAAACAACTATGAAGTGTGGGTAAATAACCGTAAAATTGCGAGTTTACCCGACGAAATCGAAGCAAAATCAATGCAACAACGTTTAACGCAAGTCGTCAATTTGCCTAGGTTAGATGCTAATCAATTACGACCAGCATTAGTTGACGGTATACCAGCTTTAATGGCAGGAAATCGCTTTTTGTTTGGAATCGAAAAAGAAGTTTCTCGCCAAATTCACCGCAGTGGTGAACTACTAGCGATTGAGTGGATTAACAATCTTCGTTCAGCTTTGCAAGCACCTGCTTTTTCACTGGTGGAAGGACAGCAAGAAATGTATGGCTTAACTCCTTCCAAGAAAAAATTATTTGGTTTAGCTTCTTGGTATGGTGGTTATTTTCATGGTCGAACAACCGCGAATGGGGAGAAGTACAATCAAGATGAATTAACAGTTGCTCATAAGTCACTGCCTTTTAACACCTTTTTACAGGTGACTAATTTAAAGAATGGCAACTCTGTGATTGTGCGCGTAAACGATCGCGGTCCTTATATTCCACCGAGAAGCCTCGATTTGTCAAGGGAAGCAGCCAGGTGTATCAACAGCGAAACCACTGGGGTAGTACCTTATAAAGCCGTGATTTTGGAAAGTAACGAACCGAAAATGACTTTGAAAAATTCATCTGTTTCTACCGCAAATCTCAACCCAGGTAAAAAACTCGCGATCGTTTCAGATTATTGAACGGTGATCGTGCGTAATATTATGTCCGTTTAATCAACACTAACAAAAACCTACCTACCGTCGTAAAGACGTTCCAGTGGAACGTCTCTACAGTATGTGTGATTTGCGCTCCCATGATATAAATGGTAATTGGGCAATGGGTAATTGGAGGAGCAAATTCCCCCTTGTCCCCTCTCCCCAGTACCCATTCCTGCCACACGTAAATCATTATGTCAGTATCGCAACTTGAGCACTTTGGACATCACCTGATTCTGGGTATTTCGGGTACCACATTAAGCGATGATGATAAACGCGCTCTCAGTGAATTGAAACCGATTGGGGTGATATTTTTTGCGAAGAATTTTAGTCAAGGTACTCATTATCAAGTTTGGCTGGAAGCTTTCAAGGAACTGATTGACCAGGTACGAGAATACGCTGAACGCGACTTGATGTTTCTCACTCTTGACCATGAGGGAGGTTCTGTGATTCGCACACCTTTGCCAATCACTCGATTTCCTCATGCTTTTTTGTTGGGAACACTGGCTATTGAAGTAGCGAAGGCAACAGCATTAGAATTAAAGTCATTGGGAATTAATGTATCTTGGGCGCCTGTAGCGGATGTTTTTTCTAATCCTGAGAATCCCGTCATTGGACCTCGTGCTTTTGGCACTACTGCACAAACTGCTGCACAAAATGCCTGTGATTACTATTTGGGGTTAAAGGAGTCAGGAATTTTGGGATGTGCAAAGCATTTCCCCGGACATGGAGACACCAATCAAGATTCGCATATTGAGCTACCAACGCTAAATTTGACAGTAGAAGATTTGCGATCGCGTGAACTAATTCCTTTTCAAGCGCTGATCGAACAACAGATATCGATGATTATGACCGCACACATTCTATTCCCTCAGATAGATGCAGATGTGCCGGCAACCCTATCTAAATCAATTTTAAATGACATCCTTAGAAAAGAACTTAACTTTGAGGGAGTAATTGTATCTGATGACTTAGATATGAAAGCTGTCTCAGATATGTTTATGAAAAGTGGGACTATCGCAAAAGCGTTTAATGCAGGTTGCGATTTATTTATAGTGTCCCGTAATATCAATTCATCATCTCTAGAAAGGACTTATGCGATCGCTCAAGATTTCTCTGATTGCCTTGATAACGGTAGTCTTGATGAATCGGTAGTTGCAGCAGCTAAAGCACGAATTGAGAAACTACTTGGGGTCACTCCTCAATATATAGTTCATAATCTTGACGAAGATACCTTGTTGCGACATGCTAAATTGGCGATCGCTTGCAATTTTTAGTATCAGAGCAATGAAAGCTTACAGGATCATCACACAAACTGCGCCAAATTACAAACTCGAAACCCTCTTGCGCTAGTTGCGCTAATAAAGCTGTTTTGCCAACTCCATTTATCCCTACCAGTGCAACTAAGCGATATTTATCTTGTTCAACCCACTGTTGTAACTTAGTTAACTCATCCGTGCGATCATAGAAAATAGAGACATCAATCGCTTCTCCCCAATCAGCGCGATTTTGGATTGTAGACATGGTAAAAGTTGCCAATTTGCAGGGGAATCCGTCTTTGCGGCATAGGCTTTGAATATGGGATGTTGCCTTTAGTATTCCCTTTTTCGGACTTTAGATCCCCGACTTCTTAAAGAAGTCGGGGATCTAGAGGAGATGATTTTGCGTTGCGCGATCGCACTTTCGGTGAGTTGATTGTCAGTTGTAAATCCATTTTTAGTAATAGTTTGGTCGGTGAAAGGAAAAGGGACTAAAACAACATCACCATAATTATAGTTGGTCATATTCTGCATCATCGGGATTATCCCAGATTTTTTGCAAAGCTGGTTCAGACAGCTTTGTAGCAGCTAAAGTCAGATTTACATCTTTTCTTTGCTGAGATAAAAAATCAATAAAATTTTCTACTATAAAAATCTGTTCGGGAACTAACTGACGGATTTTTTCAAGTAACCTTTGTTCGATAATTTTGTCACTTTGCATTTTTGGTATTTTCCTTTTCTTTTATAGTCATATTATAAATGCCATTCTACGCCTATCTATATCCAGATCACTAAATAGTTTGAATAGTTGTTAATGCTTGAATCCGCAAATCGCGGGTAACTAGAGGAAGACCTAAATAAAAAGCAGTAGCTGCAATAATTCTATCAGGCATATCAGGAACAGTTGCCCGGTCAATTTGTCGAATTGCTCCCGAAACATTCCGATCTAAAGGTGCTAATACGATACCGACATTAGGGTTATCTAAAGCATTTATAATTCGTGTTAATACCTCTTCAGTGAAGCGTCCCTTTTCAACCAAATAAGCAATTTCAACTACTGAGATAGCTGATACATAAATAGGATTACCACTATTAACTGCTTGCTCCAAAGCTGTTAAGGCAGTTTCTGAGAGTCTCTCTAAGTCAAAAATATACCAAATTAAAGTGTGTGTATCTGCAACTACTGATGTCATCAAATGATATCCCTGGGAAAATTACCCCACATTTCTTGCCGCGCTTGAGCAATGTCTTTTTCTGTAATATCTATTTTTAAATCACCACATAACCCTCTAACGCTACGCAAGGGAGTTTTAGGAGTATTTTTTTGATACAAAAATTCGGCAAAATTCAATAACTCTTGCTGCTTATCTACAGGTAGCTGGCGCAATTTTTCTAAGACTGCTTGCTCAATATTCATGTGTTTATCACCTTTTTTAATTACATATTACCTTTTACTCAATGTCTCAGCACTTATGACTGAGTTTGGCGTTCGTCGAGCCAAGCTAATGCTGCACCAGCGGTTTCAGCGACAATGCTAATTAGGCGATAGAGAGCGATCGCACTGATGACTATAGCAGGTGGAAAGCGATTTTGTAATAAGGCGATCGCTGTGGCTTCAAATACACCCAAACCCCCCGGAGCACCAGGAACAACAAACCCCACTAACCAAGCGAAACTAAAAGCACCCATTAATAAAGGAATTTGACTGAAATTCAACGGACCTAAAGCGAACATAGTTAATATAAACCCAAGGCTTCGCAGTCCCAAAAAACCGAGTTCTCCTAACAAAGGTCGCACGGGATAGCGTCTAATACTCACACTCGGATTTGACTTGGCAATAGTATTAGACATTCTCGCCTTCAAGCGTTGCAAAAATCTAATAGTCGGGTTCAAAAATCGGGGATGAACCACGCAAAGCACTCCCAGCAAAGCCAGCAGTTGTGCTATTTGCGCCAATAAGTTGACATTGCCTGCTGCAAATGTGCCACCAAATGAGATAATGATAATTAAAGCAGCTGCTGCCATCAGTAACGGTTCTAGTAATACGCTCAAAGTAGCTGCGCTTGATAAAACATTGGCATTTTTGGCGGCAACAATTCGCCCGTAGTGATGCCAGATATTACCTGGCAAATACTTGGCGATGTTTGTTTTGAGGTAAACTTGAATAAAATGGACAGATTCTACAGGTTGATTTAACTCTTGCAGAACCCAAGTCCATACCCAGCCTGCCCATGTGTGTGCTAGCATTGTTACGCCTGTAGCGATCGCTATAATTGCCCATCCAACTGCATCAATGCGGATGGCTGTCACCTCAAGCCAGTGATCCTTAAAAGCTCTGGCTAAAAAAAATAGCGTTCCCCCCAAAATTAGCCAGCGTAAAAATTGCTTCATCATTTTGGTAATTTAACTGATAAAATTTCCTATGGCTGAACACCTTAAATATTATGGTAAATTAGCCATGTTTACCCAGGTTTTATGAAAATGTGAAGCTCTCTTAACAAGTTTTCATACCCTTATCATCATTAAACTTTGTCCTCAATTAAAAATTAGTGTTGATATTTGAGTTGTCAAAACGGCAAACAACTACAAATTTTGTGTAAGAGAAATGTGAAGCCGCATCGAAAGTTTCCCATAAATTAATTAACTTCAATCTCAAGTTTGGCATAAGTAAGCATGAATTGATAACTAAATATTCATATAAGAGAAAACAAAAGTAAATTGGCACAAGCGAATCCCAAATTAATTATAGTAGCTTATATCTCTCTTAAGTTAGAGAACAATGAAGTGAATGTAGTAGTGAAAATGTGACCTTCGCTAGAGGCAATTTTTGCCTTTTTTATTCTAAACTTAACAAGGGTTGATTAAATATTCATCAACTTAACACCACGTAGATAAAACTCTTTTTTATCTAAAATTTGAGATTGTACAGAAATTTCAAACTTCAAATTACTGGGTTATCCTAGTTAAAGTTTAACTTATTCACACAAACACAAGGAGTAACAACATGAGCAAAGTAATTGCTTGGGTAAAAAATATTCGCCCAATTAAAATATTGACGGTTTTGTGTATGGGGGTCTTACTGATTGTTACACAAGCTTGTGGTGCGGTAAATGCAGGAGAACCAAAAGCAGGAGCTAATTCTGAGATAGCCGTTCCCAAAGGTGATAAAGTTCTTAATCCCTATGAAGGTGGAATGAATAACTTCAGTGATACCGATCCCAGATCAAAAGACGTGAAAGCGAAAGCTGAAGCTCTCAAGCAAAATGCTGAACAAAACCTCATTGACAAAACAAGTTCTGTCAACAACCTTCAGCAAAGCGCTGAGGATGCAAAAGATAAAATTGGCAATTCAGCTGAGGATTTTGCCAAGGGAGTTCAGCGAGGAGTGGAAAATATCAAAGACAACACTCAGGATGCTGCCGAAGACTTGACAAAAGGTGCTCAACGTGCAGCTGATTATGCAAAAACAAATGTTCAGCGTACAGCTCAAGATGCTGGGGATGCTATTAACAGAGCAGTTAACTAAAGAACCTGATTAAATAAAGGTCTGTTTGCGAACAGATCAAAGAAACGTTCGTAGGAGTAATTTATGAATTGCTGCTACGAACGTTTTTTATTCATAATTTGTAGAGACGTTCCGGTGGAACGTCTCTCAATATTTCCCGTTTTTTGTATGCCAATTGTGTAATACCATCTGCTGAATTTCACGCCAGGGAATATTATGTTTTCGCGCTAATTCTGCACAATCTTCATATTCTGGCTGCACGTTTGCCCTAACTTCTTTCCCCATCCATGCAACTTTCACGCGCACGACACCATATTGAGTTTCCACTTGTTGAATTTCCCGTTGTAAAATGGCGCGTTCTTGAGTAGAGCGACGAATTCCTAAAGTGGTGGTTTCACGAAATAAAATTTCTTCACACTTAAGTAAATTTTCTGGATGGCAAATTACAGTTAATAGAATTCCAGGACGGGATTTTTTCATGCCGATCGCAGAAGTAAATACATCCACAGCACCAGCAGTAAATAACGCTTCAAAAACATAACCGATCGCTTGGGGATTTAAGTCATCAATTTGAGTTTCTAATATTGATATTGTTTCAATCAACGTAGAAATTGTACTTTCACCCAACCAAATTTGTAAAATATTCGGAATCGGTAAATTAATTGAACCCGCTCCCAAACCGACTTGTTTGATTTTCATTGGTGGTGGGGCACCAAAATCAGCCGCTAAAGTAGTAGCGATCGCTGCTCCCGTCGGTGTCACCAATTCCTTATCAATGCCGTTACTATAAACTGGACAACTCCGCATTTCCCATAATTTCAACACAGCCGGTACTGGTACAGCCATCAAACCGTGTGCAGCGCGAACAGTTCCCCCACCAGTCGGTAACGCCGAGCAGTATAGTAAGGGCATTCCTTTTTCGTTGCTGTCAATGCCCAACCAATCCAAACCCAAACAAGTACCGACAATATCAGCGATCGCATCCACCGCACCCACTTCATGAAAATGAACTTTTTCCGGTGCAATACCATGCACCGCTCCTTCTGCCACTGCTAACTGCCGGAATACCGCCAAACTCCAAGCTTCTGCTCGTGATGGCAACTCTGCATTGAGAATCATTTGCTCAATTTCTGGCAAATGGCGTCCATCATGGTGATGGTGTTCATCCTCATGATGATGGTGGTGAGTTAAATCTACATGAACTTTTGTTGCCTGCTGACCGTTACGATGAACAAATTCTGCTCTTAACTGATACTCATGCTCAATTCCCAACTTATTCAGTTTTTCAATTAAATATTCTTCCGGAACACCTAGACTTACCAAAGCTCCCAGGCACATATCACCCGAAATACCCGTCGGACATTGAATGTAAGCGAATTTACTCATATTTTTCCCTGATAATTTAATTATTAGCGTATTTTCGCTCTTGCCCGACACCCTGAAGGGTGCGGCTACACGAGCGAAGCCTGCCGACCCAGGCTAAAAATTCTTTTCTCTGAGCCTGCGAAGGCAGGCTTTGTTCGTATAGCCTCAGGCTTTAGCCTGAAGGCTAACGGGGGTTTCAAAACGCCCCCCCTGTCTCCC
>CASBQA010000293.1 GCA_949127635.1 Nostocales cyanobacterium PMM_0069
CATTGCTCCCCCCTTATTCGGTATTCTGCTGGGCAATATCTACAAAATTATCACGCTATCGTCGAGGATGCTCTACTAGTACAGGTCGGCGTAAATAAAAGTACCATTCAAAAAAAGTCAAAAAGCTTGAAATACAAGGTTTTTGACTTTTGACTTCCGCAAACCCTTTCTTCCGACTGCTGTCTAAAAAGAACAAATAATTATCAAAGTCCTATGACATATTTTTGCCACTCTTGGTGTAATCCACTTTTAAGATGTTTGCTGACCTCAAAATAAAGGCTGCTATAAGGCTGTCTAGGCGGATGACGCAAAGGCATGTTAGCCTCATGAGGCGTGCGGCTGCCTTTTTTAACATTGCAGCGGACACAAGCCGTAACAATGTTATCCCAGGTATCGCCACCACGACGCGATCGCGGTAAAACATGGTCTAGCGTCAACTCATCTCCTGTGTAACCGCAGTATTGACAAGTGTGACCGTCACGATGCAAGATATTTCGGCGAGTAAGAGGAATTTCCTTGTAGGGAACACGCACATAATGGCGCAAGCGGATCACAGTTGGCAGCGGAAATTCAGAATATAGGAATTTCCCATTGTGTTCCACCCGCTCTGCCTTGCCTTTGATCAACAAAACCACCGCGCGACGCCAGCTTGTGATGTTGAGCGGTTCGTAAGAGGCGTTAAGGACTAAAACCTTCCCCATTGATTAGCGCTCAATGTATTAGTTTTACATATATTAACACAATTATACCCGGCTTTGAACATGAGAATAAATTATACTTCCGACATAATTTACAAATTTTGGGTAAAAAATAATATTTTAATTAGCTTTGCCAGCATCAAATTATCAGGTTGTGCCAATTAAGTAACGAAAGTTGACACTCCCCGACATAAATGAACGGGGATTCTTGGTTCACTGAGATCACTTAACTTAGATTCCTTGCGTCGTCTAAGTCAGAGGTGAGACTCTCCCCAAGCGTTACTTTGGGTATGCCCTACCCTAGTTGCATTTCTACAAGTCCTGTTTAACTGAAACAATTTGTTTCAAAATACTGTTTGTCTAGTCCCTATAAATCTTTTACCCACTGCTAGGAGGAAGCTAGAAAAATGCAGTAGAACCCCATAGATTTAATTTTCAAGGTACAGCGTGCTTTGTCTTTCGACAGCTAGGTTTTTTAAGTGGTTGATTACCTTGCCACTGCAATTAGTATACCAGAAAACCAGTACTAAAGGACGTAGCTCAGACCCAACATTTCGGTAAATTCAAAACAATGCAAATATTAAGAACAATGCAGGTGGTAGCGCCAGGGAAGTTAATTGCTTTGGACTTACATATAATTGACCGTGGGAATGGTAGAGAATGCATCTACACCGCTTATATTCCATCTGTATTGGAAGAATATATAAAAACAAAAGTGGTAACTGTTAAGTCGATTCCAGATCACATTTCGGATGATGATTTACCGAATCATCCTTTTGTATGGTCTCCCGTAAAAATATGCCTAGTTCCTGGCTGCGAAAAAGAATTGAGCATATTAAATCGCTCAGGGTATTGTTCCAAACATCAGGATCAATCACCTGAAAGAAAAAGCAGGAGAACGTATAAGCCCAGGAAGAAAAATGAAGACGAGTCTGCTAAATACCAATCCCCTCGGCAGAAAAAGAGAACATCTAAGCCTAAAACCTAGATCAAGTACCTTAGAATCACAAGAAATGTAAACTTTCTGATTAAATCTGATGAGTGCTTCTAGCGATGGAATAAGTAGATAGTCACAGGTAAAAAAGCGTTCATGGTGTGATAGGAGAAAATAAAAATGTTAAGTCGCAAGCAAACTCCTCGTGTGGTGGAAAATCAGCAGTGCGACACTTATGCGTGGTTCTCGCAACGCGCTTGGGTGGAAATTGATTTAGGTGCTTTGTCTCACAATGTACATCAGTTGCGAGGTTTGTTATCACCGCGTACTGAGTTAATGGCAGTGGTGAAAGCTGATGCTTATGGACATGGATCTGTAACAGTCGCTCAGACAGTGTTACAATCTGGGGCAAGTTGGTTAGGAGTCGCTACAGTTCCAGAGGCAATTCAATTGCGCGAAGCTGGAATTAAAGCTCCGATTTTGATTTTAGGAGCAACTCATACATTAGAGCAAATTCACGCGATCGCTCATTGGAAACTTCAACCAACACTGTGCAACCCTAAGCAAGCACTAATATTTTCCGAAACTTTAGAAGCGATTAAGTTTACTGATTCCATCCCCGTACACATCAAGTTAGACACGGGAATGTCTAGATTAGGCACAAATTGGCAGCAAGCAGGTGAGTTTGTCCAGTTAGTGCAGCGGTTGCCTCATTTAGAAATAAAGAGCATTTATTCTCACTTGGCAACCGCAGATAGTCTCGACCCGCAAGTGATGATACAACAGCATCAACGATTTGAGGAGGCGATCGCCCAAATTAAAGCTTTGGGTATAGAACCACCTTGTTTACACTTGGCAAATTCAGCCGCCACTCTTTGCGATCCGGCTTTACATTATGATATGGTGCGTGTGGGGTTAGCTATATACGGACTTTCGCCAGCTGTTCACTTGCGATCGCGCCTTGACTTAAAGCCAGTTTTACAATTAAAAGCGCGAGTCACCCACATCAAAACCATCGCTGCCGGCACTGGTGTCAGCTACGGTCATCAATTTATTGCCCCACAGGAAATGCGCCTTGCTGTCGTCGGTATTGGTTACGCTGATGGAGTTCCTCGAAATCTCTCCGGCAAAATGCAAGTATTAATTCAAGGCAGACGAGTGCCACAGATTGGTGCAATTACGATGGATCAATTAATGCTCGATGTCAGTTCCATACCAAATATACAAGAAGGCGAAATAGTTACCTTACTTGGACAAGAGGGAAAAGAAGAAATCTCTGCCGACGATTGGGCAGAACAATTAAACACCATTTCTTGGGAAATTCTCTGCGGATTCAAACATCGTCTGCCTCGTGTTGGTGTGATTTGATTGGGCATGGGGCATTGGGCATGGGGCATTGGGCATTGGGGACTTCCCC
>CASBQA010000294.1 GCA_949127635.1 Nostocales cyanobacterium PMM_0069
AGTCAAAAATAGCAGCAAACAACCCAGTGCTTTATTGAATGCCTTAATTTTCACCGATAATCCTCATCCCAATGATAGATTTTAGCACCCTGATATCAAACTTATTTCCTCACAGAGAAGCTGATATAGCAATCCCAGATAAAAGCGTGAAAATTTCCCGTGTTCAGATTCCCGACTTCTTTAAGAAGTCGGGAATCTAACTTTTCCATGTTTAATAGGCAGCGGTCAATTGAAAATAATTCATGAGATGATAAAATCGCGAGGTTAACCAACCTGCATATATAGAGGTAAAAGTGTGAATACATTCTTGTCTGGTGTGGCTGTATTACTTTCTACTTTAGCTTTGATGTGTAGTGGCTATGCGGCTTATCAAGTTTTCACGTTACAGCAGACAGTGAATAGTAGCAAAACAGCGACTAATATCGCTCCTATTCCCATACCATCATCTCCCCCAACTTTGGAAACTTCGACACCAGCGATCGCACCATCACCGGTAACAACACCACCAACCACCGCTACAACTTCAACATTTACCCCCGGTCAATTTGTGCAACCGGCTTTTGGTAATAAAGCAAAAGTAGAGTTACTTTCACTTAAACGGATTAAAGATCCCGGAACTGGAAACCGTGATGTAGTGAATCTGAGTCTTCGGGTACGTCGCGTCGCCGCAGATGGAGTTGCTGATAGTGATATAATATCAATTGCGAGTACAACAGCTCGTAATCCTGAAACCAGTGAAACATACAAAGCTGTTGCCTTAGATCGCTCAACGGGAAATGTTTCTTTGTTTCAGGTACGTGCAAATTCCTCAGCTGATGCGTATGTCTGGTTAAGAGTTCCCGAAGCTGTGAATAACTTGGACATCTTTGTACCAGATACAGCAGCGTTTCAAAATGTACCAATTTCTAATTAGGGCTTGCTGACAATGTAAAGACGTTCCGGCGGAACGTCTCTACGAGGGTTGCGATATTTTTATTAATATTAAATTATAACGCCCACTACAAAATAGGGTGAGCATTGCCCACCCTATTATTTAAATATTAGTTTAATGCGGCTTTACAATTTAGTGCCGCAATCACCGCAGAAGTTCTGATTGGGAGCATTTTTAGCAGCGCAATGGCTGCAATAAATCGGTTCTATTGCGGCTTTCGGGACTTGTTTTGGCAAACCAATCATTTGGGCGTTGTTTTTGCCTGGGGCTACCATTGGGTAACAGTTTTCGTCTTTGGTGACACGCGCATCAACGATTACTGGTCCTTTGTGTGCTATCATTTCGGCGATCGCATCTTTCAACTCTTCACGGTTATAAATCACCATCCCCTTTATGCCGTAAGCTTTTGCCAACAACTCAATATCTGGCATTCCTACTTCCATATTTGAGCATGAATAACGCTCCCCATAAAAGGCTTGTTGCCATTGACGTACCATTCCCTGCCAGCCATTATTCATAATCACAGTCTTGACATTTATGCCATACTGTGATAATGTGCCTAATTCTTGCAAGCACATTTGGAAACTAGCATCACCGCTGATACAAATAACTTCTTCATTGGGGAATGCGACTTTAACACCCATTGCCGCAGGTAAGCCAAAACCCATCGTTCCCAAGCCAGCGCTGGAAATCCAGCGACGGGGACCATTTTTGAGGAATTGTGCCGCCCACATTTGATGTTGACCCACATCTGTGGTGTAGTAAGCGTGGGGTGCTTGGCTGCCGACTTCCACAATCACTTCTTGGGGTGACATGCTATCAGCATAATGCGGCACCACTAAAGGATATTCTTCCCGCCAGCGGTTAACTAAATTCAACCATTCTTGGGTTTGGTTGGGTGTTCCCGTGACACCTGTTTGCTTGCAGCGACGCAACAAGTCAATTAACACATTCCGCACATCACCGACAATCGGCACTTCGGGAACGCGATTTTTACCGACTTCTGCGGGATCGATGTCGATGTGAATTACTTTTGCACGGGATGCGAATTCATCTAACTTGCCGGTAACGCGATCGTCAAATCTTGCACCAACGCAAATTAGCAAATCGCAATCAGTCACCGCAAAGTTAGCGTAAGCAGTGCCATGCATCCCTAACATTCCCAAAGCTAGGGGATGATGTTCGTCAAAAGCACCGATACCCATCAATGTGGTAGTGACGGGGATATTAAATAATTCTGCGAGTTGTTTAACTTCTTCGTGGGCACTTGAAGCGATCGCCCCACCACCCACATACAATAGCGGACGGCGACTTTCACGAATCAAGTTAATTGCTGCATTTATCTGGCGGGGATTTCCCTTCACTGTGGGACGATATCCGGGTAACTTCACTGAACCCGGTTCCACAGGCAGATAATCAAATTCTTCTAACGCCACATCTTTAGGCACATCAATTAAAACGGGTCCCGGACGTCCGGTACTGGCGATGTGGAACGCTTCAGCCACAATTCGCGCTATATCTTTCGGGTCGCGCACCACATAGGAGTGCTTGACGATGGGTAAGGTAATTCCGTAGATATCAGTTTCCTGGAATGCATCTGTACCAATTACGGGTCTTGGTACCTGTCCGGTAACAATCACCATCGGTATGGAGTCCATATAGGCGGTGGCGATACCCGTCACCAAATTAGTTGCCCCTGGTCCCGATGTACCAAAGCACACCCCTACCTTTCCAGTAGCGCGGGCGTAACCGTCGGCAGCGTGGGATGCACCTTGTTCGTGCCTAACTAAAATGTGCTTTATCGCACCAGTGGCTTCTACTTTATACAAGTCATCGTAAATTGGCAGAATCGCACCGCCAGGATAGCCAAAAATATACTCAACGCCGTGACGACGCAAACTGTCCAGCAAAGCGAAACCACCACTGGCACGCTTGGGCGTGACTATTGGTGAGGGGATATTTGGCTGAACGTGATTCTCAGTTTGTGGGGAAGTAATTGGGGAAGGCGATCGCACTCTTGAACCTCAGACTATAACTAACTTGATGTTTAAATACTGTAGTTAAGAATTCATTTTAATAGAAAAGCTCAATATATTTGTCAACAAACGATAATTTAGGAATTGGGCATTGGGCAATGGGCATTGGGCATTGG
>CASBQA010000295.1 GCA_949127635.1 Nostocales cyanobacterium PMM_0069
GCATCATTATCATGGTAAAACTAGTGGTAGGTCTGGAGTTTTGAGATCACTCCTGATGAATAAATATACCTGGGTGCATATAACAAGCGCATTTATATATTTTAAAAAATATATTTAATAACGATAGATAATATTTTGTATATATGCAGTACATTTATTAATTGAAGATAAATAAAAGATTTTTGTTATTAACCTTATATAGCAAGGTTTGTATCCATATAGTTTTTTATTTCAATGGTTAGTATGGCGATGATTTGGTTTTATATTTTATTACTGTTTAATTCAAAAATCTGTTCTGTCGAGAACTTTTTCAAAATATCAAATTGTATTTGACTAATACAAAGAATAAAAATTTATTTAATCACATCCAACTAAGGCAAAAACTACCTAATATTGAAAAATAGCCTTTAAAAATAGGCAGTATCTGACAAATTTCGTTGCTCGAAAGGATAAAGTATGAATAATGAAAATTTTTATACTTTATCCTTTTTTAGTTGCTTGAATTAGGCATGGTAAACAACACAGACAATATAACTGATGACTAACTTACTATGGCTGCAAGGTGGTGCTTGTTCAGGCAACACCATGTCATTTCTCAATGCTGAAGAACCCACAGCTTGCGATTTAATTGCCGACTTTGGCATCAACATACTTTGGCATCCATCCTTAGGGTTGGAACTAGGTACAAACTTGCAGAACTTGCTGTGGGATTGCATTTCTGGTAAAATTCCTCTAGATATTCTCGTATTTGAAGGCAGCGTCATCAACGCCCCCAACGGTACGGGAGAATGGAACCGATTTGCCGATCGCCCCATGAAAGACTGGTTAAACGACTTATCCAAAGTCGCCAACTTTGTCGTAGCGGTAGGAGACTGCGCGACTTGGGGAGGAATACCCGCAATGTCACCCAACCCCAGCGAATCTCAAGGATTGCAATTTCTCAAACGTCAAAAAGGCGGCTTTTTAGGCAAAGATTTTCATTCATTATCTGGATTACCCGTTATCAACATACCCGGATGTCCCGCACATCCTGACTGGATAACGCAGATATTAGTAGCGATCGCCACAGGAAGAATCAGCGATATCAGCTTAGATGAATTGCATCGTCCGGAAACCTTCTTCAAGAGTTTTACCCAAACAGGCTGTACTCGCAACGTCCACTTTGCCTACAAAGCATCAACCGTCGAATTTGGTCAGCGTAAAGGATGCTTATTTTACGACTTAGGCTGTCGCGGACCCATGACCCATTCTTCCTGCAACCGCATTTTATGGAATCGCGTCTCATCCAAAACCCGCGCTGGAATGCCTTGTATAGGTTGT
This sequence comes from Nostocales cyanobacterium PMM_0069, assembly GCA_949127635.1. Taxonomy (GTDB): domain Bacteria; phylum Cyanobacteriota; class Cyanobacteriia; order Cyanobacteriales; family Nostocaceae; genus Hassallia. Next base: position 1,321 of record CASBQA010000295.1, read on the forward strand.
ACGGAACCAGAATTTCCCTTCCACGACCTCAAACCGGGAACCGTATTTAAAACCCAAACCGTCATGGGAGTTCCCAAAGAATTACCTACAGGAGTTAACAAAAAAAACTACGCCTTGTTAACAATGGTGGCAAAAGATTCAATGCCAGCTTGGGCAGAAGAAGACTTTTTTACGGTTTAATTCGTAGTAAATGCTTCAGCGCTTAAAAGCATTTAAAAGCACTAAAGTGCTTACTACAAAGGAGAAAAAAATGCCAATTCAAACATTAGATATTTCCCCAGTCGGTAGAGTTGAAGGCGATTTAGATGTACGCGTAGAAATCGATGATGGACAGGTAGTAAATGCCTGGACTCATGCCGAACTATTTCGCGGATTTGAAGTTATTTTGCGCGGCAAAGACCCCCAAGCCGGATTAATTGTTACACCTCGCGTTTGCGGCATTTGCGGTGCTTCTCACCTCACCTCCGCTGCTTGGGCATTAGATACCGCTTGGGGAACAGAAGTTCCGCGCAACGCTATTTTAGCGAGAAACTTAGGTCAAATTGTCGAAACAATTCAAAGCATCCCGCGTTACTTTTATGGTCTATTTGCTATCGACTTGACCAATAAAAAGTATCAGCACAGTAGCTTTTATGAAGAAGCTTGCAGACGCTTTGCCGCTTTCACAGGTAAATCCTATGAAATAGGCATCACAATTTCTAGCAAACCTGTAGAAATTTACGCTTTATTTGGCGGACAATGGCCGCACAGCAGTTATATGGTGCCTGGTGGTGTGATGTGCTCCCCGACGTTAACAGATGTTACCCGCGCCTGGTCAATTTTGGAATATTTCCGCACTAATTGGTTAGAACCGGTTTGGTTAGGTTGTTCATTAGAACGCTACGAACAAATTCAGACTTATGATGATTTCATGGCGTGGTTAGATGAAAGCCCAAATCATGCAAATTCTGACTTAGGTTTTTATTGGCGAATGGGTTTAGAAATCGGTTTGGATAAATACGGTGTTGGTGTTGGTAAATATGTCACTTGGGGATATTTACCTCACGAAGATAGATACCAAAAACCGACAATTGAAGGGCGAAATGCTGCCACAATTATGAAGAGTGGTGTGTATGACAGCTTCACCGATACTCATGTTTTAATGGATCAAAGCTTCACCCGCGAAAATACAATTCGCTCCTGGTATGATGAAGGGACGGCAGACGTTCACCCCTTCGATCGCACGACCAAACCAAGCCAAAAAAATACCAAAGACTTTGACAAGGCTTATTCTTGGTCTAGCGCTGTTACCCACGCACAATTTGGACGTTTGGAAGCAGGACCTCTGGCGCGTCAGTTAGTCGCAGGTGGCAAACATGGCGAATCTTGGCAACACCAGGACGGATTCATTTTAGACGCATTCAAGCAAATGGGCGGTGCGAATATCCATATCCGTCAGTTAGCACGAGTTCACGAAATTGTCAAGTTATATCGCCAAGCCGAACACTGTTTGCGTGAATTTAAGTTAAACGATCCTTGGTATATCAAACCCCAAGAAAAAGACGGACGCGGCTGGGGTGCAACCGAAGCGTCGCGGGGTGCGCTGTGTCACTGGGTCGATATTGAAGGAGGCAAGATTAAGAATTATCAAATCATGGCTCCCAGCACGTGGAATATTGGACCCCGTGACGGTGAAGGATTGCGCGGACCGATTGAAGAAGCTTTGGTAGGAACACCTATTTTCGATCCTACCGATCCGGTGGAAGTTGGACATGTTGCGCGATCGTTTGATTCTTGCTTAGTTTGCACCGTTCACGCTCACGATGCGAAAACAGGTGAGGAATTAGCACGTTTCCGTACTGCGTAAGTAAGTTCTTAGTAGCTGTCGTAAAGACGTTCCACTGGAACGTCTCTACAGTATGTGTGATAAGCCTGTCATGGTATGACATCTTCAAGAAGTCGGGAATCTGACCAACCTAACCCCTCATAGTTCGGCAGAGCCTGGAAATAAGAAAACATTGAAATTTACACGGGTATTATTGTGACTGAATTAGCATTACACAATCATCTTTCTCATCTTCCCGAAGAAGCACTGCAAGAGTTTACAGAATGGTGTGTCCTAGAGCAAGCAAAAGAAGCGGGATACAAGCTTACTCTAGATAGAAGTAAGTTAGATAAATTACCCACAGGAGATTACATTTATCAACTTGTGGATCAATTCATGAAAGTTAAACCAGACCCAATTAGAACTGGTTTAGCAGGAGCGATCGCCGGAAAGCAAGCTGACAATCATGCTTTATCAGGTACAGCGGCTATAGTCGATTTTGTTTCACTTTACATTAGGTATTTACTTCCTAAAGAAGGTAGCGAACAAGAAAAAGCGGAAACAATTTTAAATCAAGCATCACAACAGCAGTTTGAGAAACTCTCTCAAATTGCTAAAAAATATGATGTAGAATTGTCAAAATAAACCGCTTCATTTTTTTGATTATCTCTCTAAACAAGATCCCCGACTTCTTTAAGAAGTCGGGGATCTGAATCAAAGTGAGAAAGCCGATTGCGCGAAACTTAATTATTATCAGAAAAAATATTATCCTATGCTAACAATTATTGGCTGCGGTAATCTCAACCGCAGCGACGATGCGGTAGGCGTAATAATTGCTCAACGCCTACAGCAATATCTTACCAAAAATCCTCATCCTAATATCCAAGTTTACGACTGTGGCACCGCCGGCATGGAAGTCATGTTTCAAGCACGAGGTAGCAAACAATTAATAATTATTGATGCAAGTTCAACGAATTCCGAACCCGGTGCAGTATTTAAAGTTCCTGGAAAAGAATTAGAAACTTTACCGGAACCCAGTTATAACTTGCACGATTTTCGTTGGGATAATGCTTTAGTCGCTGGTAGGAAAATCTTTAAAGATGATTTTCCCTTAGATGTGACAGTTTACCTAATTGAAGCGCAAAATCTTGGCTTCGGACTAGAATTAAGTCCTGCTGTCAAACATTCTGCTGATGTGGTTTTTGAACAAATAACCACAATCATCAGGCAAAAAGTTGAGCTATTTTAGATTTAGTAGTCAAGAGTCAAAAGTCAAAAATTATCTCCCTTGTCTCCCTTATCTCCCTTGTCTCCCCTTCTCCCCTTCAGCATCAAGCCCAATCTTTGTAAACTGATAATTCATCTACCCTCATTTCAAAAGGCATTCCCTGGCTTTCTGGGGGACAAACGCGAATTTTAGCGCTGCTAACAATTTTATGTAGTAATGTCGCCATTGGCACAATTTTTTGTAACACACGCCAGTTAGTAACTTGATCTGGACATTCAATTACCAAAGTCAAAGCATTAGCGTGGGTTGTGACATACCACCGACAACTGGATAATAATTTTTGAATACAGCGATCGCAATCTTCATAAAAGTACTTGCTAATAGAATATTCTAATTGCTGGCGCAGTATAATATCTGCCGATGTCGGTTGAATTGGACGTGAATCATCATTCTGCCAGAAATAGTTTGTCATAGTTGTGCCTCTTTATTTTTTCCAGTTATATGCCAATTGCCATTGCGTAAAGGACATCTTTATCTGTCTCTAGAAATTCCTGAGTTTCATCGTCATAATAAGCACCGATTCCACTACAATGAATTCCCCAATAATTACTTACTAGATACAGCCTTTGTCCTAAAAAACCAGCCATTTGCATGGCAGTTTGATAATTTGTATAGTTGGAAACAAAAAACCAAGTTACTGCACCAGATGAAGCGATCGCTTGATTAACGCACAAGTAACCTGTCTTCTCACTGAAGTTACCCTCCTTGACTAAATCCGTTCCTTTGTATAACCCAGCTTTGATTCCCTCGACTCGATGGACAACCGCGTAAATTTCGATTTCCTCAAAACTTTCTGTCGGTATCGCTTGCTTAATTTGCTGCAAAATACTAAAATAAAGTTCCTGGGAAATAGATTGTTTTTCAAAACGCCTAATTGAGCGTCTGTTCCAAACAGCTTGAGAAAATCTATCCTTGTCAAAGTTCAATTGAGGTTGCTTGATTTCTTGCTGACAACTTTTTTGCAAAGCTGTTTCTTTATAAGCTTCTTCAATGAATTGATTCTGTTCAAAATAATCAGTTCCACAAACAAAAGGGACTTTCAGCCTTAAGCGTCGAACCTTCTTCTCTTGAACTTCTCCGGAAATCACACCAGCAGTAATAAACTCTTTATTCTCAAATCCCAAATCTGCATTGAGAGCGAGTTTATCAAAATCGAAAACTAATTGTATATCTCTATCGTGAAGAAAAGCTGAAGCTGCGATCGCACTCAAATGGTGTCCGCTATCTAACCAACAATACCTGATGCTCCTGTCTTTATATTTCCAACTAGACCTATAATAAACACAACTAATTAAAAAAATGAATCCGATGATACGATTATTCGGTAAAATATAACCCTCTAATCCATCATCAATTAATTCATAGATAAGTACCAGACAATTATTCTCAACTTCTAGATGATATATACCATCTATCATTCCCTGTATTCCGCGAATCTGCACGTAAACCTCAGTCGGATATAAAGCACCTGCTGATGGATTCACTCGCAATTTATCGACAGTATTTTTATACGTCTTTTCGAGGGTAATCGCACTCGTTAACCAGAGAAAAGAGTGGATAGAATTATTGAGAAAATCTAGACTTATTCGGCGATAAAACTTTGGATAAAATTTAAAAGCTGAAGGTTGAGTTGACGAATCTACATAATTTGGATCGATTTGCACCGATAAGTAAGAATGCTTAGTAGCATCGTGATATGCTTTCCCTGTCATCTTATTTACTTGCATTTTTCAAAATCCTTAAAACGTCTACGTTGCTAGCGAAATCTACGGCTTTATAGTCGTCTAAGTTTCTCAACTCTAGATTGGGGTGATATTGCAAAAGCAACTTCACAACTTCTGTTTTTCCGGCTGATGCTGCGTACATCAAAACAGTTGCACCATTATCATTTTGGTTGTTGATATTAATGTTTACAGCCAGCAATAAACGAATTAAATCGTAGTGATTGCCAAAACAAGCAAACCACAAAGCATTGTTATTGTCGTTATTTTTGGCATTAATATCAGCCCCGGCGTTAATTAATTCTTCAACTACTGCATAAACGCCTTCTCTGGTTGCTTTCATTAAAGCTGTATCACCATTTCCACCCCGTTGATTCAAATTATTTGGATCGTAGCTGTTAGCTGTCATCCACTGGCTTGTATTTGCGGTCAAATTGTTGCTATTTTGTTGAATCATAATTACTCCTTTATTGGGTTGTGAAAAGGGCGAATAGAATTCGCGTCTACACAGACAAAACCCGCCTTCGCGGGTTTCAAAGCCACAATTTTCTATTAGTCCACGCAGGTGGACTTCGTTTGTATAGCCGCGAATTCTATTCGCTAGGGCTTAACATCTCTATCAAATGATGGGTGATGGGTAGACTATCAACTACCATTGCAGCGCACAGCAACATCATGTAGAGAATAGAGTAGAGAAAGAGCGATCGCGCTAATTGTTTCTCATCCGGATTGTGCAACAGCGTCCAAGCTTTCATAATAAAAATCGCCCCTAAAATAAAGGCGATCGCACCATAAATTACCCCCGAAGCGTGAAGAGGATAAATTAATAAAAACGTGCTGGGGATAACCACCAAAGTGTATCGCCAAATCTGACGCGCCGTGGCAATATTATCAGTAACCACCGGCAACATAGGCACACCCACCTTGGCATATTCATCGCGGATCATTAAAGCCAATGCCCAAAAATGGGGAGGTGTCCACAAGAAGACGATCGCAAAAATCGTCCATGCTGTCCAGCTTAAGGTATTTGTCACCGCTGCCCAACCCACCAACGCCGGAATTGCACCCGCTGCGCCACCAATGACGATATTGTAGGGAGTATGGCGTTTGAGCAAATGGGTGTAAATGCCCACGTAGAAGGCGATGCCAGACATCGCTAACAAAGCACTTAACAGATTGACAAATACCGCCAGCACCGAGAAAGAAATACAAGCAAGAGCGATCGCAAATATGAGAGCATGTAATGGCTGCACGCGACCAGAAGGCATCGGTCTATTGCGCGTGCGTTCCATTTCATAATCAATATCACTATCATAGATACAATTGATTGTCTGAGCGCTAGCAGTGGCACAAGTACCACCAATCATCGTTAGTAGCAGCAATAACGGGTCTAGTTTTCCCTGTGAGGCGATCGCCATACTAGCACCCGTAGTAATCAGCAGCAGCGGAATAATCCGGGGCTTTGTTAGCTGATAGTAATCTTGAAAAACTTGTAAAACATTTTGATAGTGGCGTTGCGCCGTCGTCCCATTCATAAGTTCACGAATTCCTCAATTGTGGAAAATATCCGTTATTTCCTAATAGACATCGACCGAATTTAAATATGCGTTATCCAGAACCTTTGTAAAGACGTAGCAGTGCTACGTCTCTACATTCTTTTTCACTTCTTGTGTCTAATAGCTAAAACTCCCCCCTTACACTCAATTTTTCTTAAGTCCGCGCAGGCGGACTTTGTTCGTATAGCCCCAGGCTTCCAGCCTGAGGGCGAATAATACGCGACATCACAATCAGCCACTATTAACAACATGCACATAAATAGCGCAAGCAACATCCTTATCTATTTGCCAGCGTCTATTTCCTACTTTGATGACAAAAGAGGGGAGTTTCTCTTCTAAAGTGATGATAGTTCCTGGCACCACTTCCATTGATACCAGTTTTTTTAAAACAATTTCGTCCTGATTTTTACAGAAAGTAACAATTCCTTGTTCTCCCTCCTGTAACAATATTAATGAAGATCCAAGAACATCAAATGGAGTAAACATTTGCATTACGTAGTGAGCGCTGAAGCGCTCACTACAAAAGAGACTTTTCAATACTGAAAAAATAAATATAATTAAGAAGCCATAGCTTTAAAAAAGCTACGACTTCAACATTAGGCGAAACTAAAAAACAATCAACACATTAGACCAGATATGGTTCTTGATGAGTGCGAATCGTACAATCAGAACGTGGATAGGTAACACAAAGTAGAGCGAATCCTTTCTCTATCTGCTCATCATCCAAGAAAGATTGGTCAGATTGATCTATTTCACCTTCAACAACTTTGCCAACACAACTAGAGCAAGCACCTGAGTGACAAGAGAAAGGTAATTCAATACCATTTTCTTCTGCTGCGTCTAAAATGGTAGTCTCTTCGTCAACTTCAATTGTTGTGTCAATGTCTTGCTTTTTGTTGATTAATCTAACTTGGTAACTAGCCATTTCGTGATTCTCCTCAGATTTTAATACAATCAGGTTTGATGACTCCACAAAAGTGGAATGTAAAAACTCCCTACTTGTGTAGTTGTTTAAGATTCAAAATCTAAACTACCCAATCTAAAATTATTATTAGATGTAGGTTTTATCATTTAGAATTTTGAATTGTTTTAGCTGCAAGGTACACCATCAGGCGTACAATCACCAGCTTTAAATGACTTGCCACAACTACAGTTATCAGTTGCATTGGGATTGGTAAACTTAAAGCCGCTTTCCATTACACCGTCGATGAAATCGATTACCACACCTTCTAATAAAGGCGCACTTTTCGCATCAACATAAAGCAGCACTTTACCTTGGGAAATCACCAAATCATCTGGTTGTGGTTTGCTGGTGATCTCAATTGCATACTCATAGCCACTGCAACCACCATCTTTAACAGATAGGCGAACACCTTTAGTTGCTACTGCTACAGTATTGTTATCGGGTGTAGAACCCAGCACAAATGTTCGCAGGCGAAATTCTGCTTTTTCTGTCAAAGTAACAGTCATCAAATCTCCTGATAAGTAGCGATTAATTGTTCTGATAAAATACCTTTGGTGCGGAAAGATTGGGCATTGGTAATTGGTAATTGGGCATTGGGCATTGGGCATTGGGCATTGGTAATAATTTTTTTCCTATTCCCTAATCCCCAGTCCCTAGTCC
>CASBQA010000296.1 GCA_949127635.1 Nostocales cyanobacterium PMM_0069
GTGCTTTATTTACGCCATCCTCTACTAGAAAGTTAAGAGTTTCTAATGATGAGTTATGAGTTAATATTTACAACTAACTCATAACTCATAATTCCTAAGTGAATTAGGCTTCAATAACTACGCGGAGATTACCGCGTTTTTTGGCAACACGACAAGCAGTAGTGTTACCAGAGCGTTCAAATTCTAAATCGAGAACGGTGCCACCAACGCGCAAATTGTGGAACGACAAACGATTAATCGACTCTGGTAAAGCGGGGTCAATTATTCGCAAGCAGTTATTTTGAGCATCAGGCACCAAGTTTACCATCATTTGCAGTAATTGAAAGATACTGCCAGTAGCCCAAGCTTGAGGAGTACAAGCAACAGGATATTGCACAGGTGCATTATCCCCGTTACGTTCATAACCGCATAAAAGTTCTGGGGGACGGTGGTAAGGTTGCTGACTAGTCATATCAATTAAACCTTGGAACAATTCTAAAGCTTGATCGATTAAACCGAGCGATCGCAAACCCATCGCAATCAGCGCGTTGTCGTGGGGCCAAACTGAACCGATATGATACCCCATCGGATTGTAAGCTGGTGACAAACTACTTAGAGTGCGAATGCCCCAACCATTAAACATATCCGGTGCCCGCAACCGCTCTGCCACACTGTAAGCTTTTTCTGGGGTGAAAATTCCTAAAAGCAGACAATGACCGGGATTTGAGGTAATGCTGTCTACATGCTTACCCTCTCCATCCAAAGCAAGAGCGCAGAAATCCTCGTCTTCCATCCAGAAATCTCGATTGAAACGAACCTTCAGGCTTCTTGCTTCTTCTTGCCAGCGGTCAGCCAAATCAAGCCGCTTTTTCATCCTCGCAATTTCTGCTAGACGCATTTTCGCAGCATAGACATAAGCTTGCACTTCACAAAGGGCAATTGGTCCGTTTGCTAATTCTCCTTTGCGGTCTACAATACAATCACCAGAATCTTTCCAGCCTTGGTTAGCAAGACCCCGTTTAGATTTGGAATAGTAACTCAAGTAGCTAGTTTGTTTAGTATTGCGATCGATCCAGTCCATTGCTGCTAGAGCGTGTGACCAAAGTTGCTCTAAAGTTTCTTGATCGTGAGTCCAAGTATAGTATTCAGCATACAACATCAGCCACAGGGGAGTAGCATCAATTGTACCGTAGTAGGGCGTGTGGGGAATTTCTTGACAACGTGCCATTTCTCCCAATCGCAACTCGTGTAAAATCTTACCCGGTTCCTCTTCGCGCCAATCATCTTCACTTTTACCTTGATATGCGGCTAAAAGAAAAAGAGTTTCTTTGGCGATTTGGGGATTTAACATTAAGCTTTGGTAAGCTGTAATCAGCGAATCCCGCCCAAATAGTGAAGAAAACCACGGCACACCGGCGGAAACAATTTTATGCTTGCCAAAAGACTGCCGCAACAAATACATATCTTGTTCGGCTCGTTCAATAACTTGATTAAACAAGCTTTTATCTGAGCGAATTCGGGTAATTTGTTGTCCCCAGTGCTGTTCTTCCATCACCTCAGCGGCTTTTGCTTGTCCTAAGGTGGCAGGGGCACTAACAGTAGAGCTAGATTTGTTGTTTGTTAACATATTCACCCGATAAGCGAGTTTTTCGGTTTCGTGGGAAGCCAATTCCATCCGCCAAACTGCTGTGTAACCTTTGAAAGAATCGGGGATTCGATGCTGGAATTGAATGCGTGATTCCATGATTTCGCCATCTAGACCTTGATAGGCTAGCGTCAAAACTTCTGGTGTCGCTGTTGTCTGTATCGACGAAACGCCATCACCTGTTAGTATTGCTTCCTCAGTTTTTGGGTCTAGTAGGCGTAAAAGTTTACCGCGTTTTTGTCTGTCATAGCCCCGCACTTCAAATAAATCGACAAAATCGGCATCAAAGCTGATAGTTAGTTCAAAGGTGACGGTAGTTGTGCTATAATTTGATACTTCTATTTCTTCAAATAGTGCGCCGTTGAGGACAAGTTCGCGGCGAATTCCTACACTGTCGGCATTTAGGCGATCGTCAATTCGGGGATTTGTACACAAAACTGAGAGTGAAAATCCCTTGTCGGCAGTACTGCTGAGGAGAACAGGCGATCGCCCTTCAATCTGCAACTCTAAACGACTGAGAAATCTCGTATCAGAGCAAAACAGTCCCATACTGGGGTTGCTCTCGTTGAGCGAACAACCAGATATATTGCCAATAGTGTCTGTGACGAAAAATAAATCATCATCTTTAACAGTAAGTGTCAGCTGTGGTCTTTCTGTTACCACACGGGGCCATTCTGGGATAGGTATTTGTTCTGCATGTACAAAAGTTTTTCCGTCTAGAGAAATTTTATCCGCAAAGGTCAGCTTATCCGGTGTCATTAGCCAAATTTCCGTGTACAGGTTTATGTTCTGGTGGTTCTAGCAGCATCTACGAAAAAGACGCTTTCAAAATCAATTTGAGCCATTGAGCAAAAATAATACTCATATACGGCAGACAAAAGGACATGCCCAAAAGCGATATAATTAAATCTTTATAATTGTATATTTTTTTAAAATTTTGTAAATGCAAATCTCAGGGGAAAAATTAGGAACTTTTACTTAATTTATTTCAGACTGTAACTGAGAAAGGGTAAGGCACAGAGACTATTCAGCTAAGTTGAAAATTGACGGCTTTTGCTCTCGCTTGGGCGATCTCAATTGTATGAAGCTTTCTTTATATTTATTGATTTTATAACAAAAAAATCCGAGTGCTGTCTGCTTTGTTGCAAAAGATGCGATTTTTGATTTATTTCGGAATTGGGGAGCTTTATCTGTTAGAAGCTAATTTATCCGCAATGCGAGTAGTTTCTGGTAGTCGATATTTTGGCGTGCAGCGCAATACGTAGTTAATAGCCGTTGGTAGACTGATGCGATGACCACTGGAGATATATAGTGGTTTTACCCCGGTACGCGATCGCAAAACGGCGCCAATCGTTTCACCCTTATGTATAAGTGGTTGCCAACTGCCTCTTGTTTCTGGTAATATTTCATGCTTCCCAATCAGCAAGGATTTTGCTACACCAATTGTCGGTATATCCACAAGTACACCTAGATGACAAGCTATGCCAAATCTGCGAGGATGGGCGATTCCCTGACCATCACACAGAATAATGTCTGGTATTGTAGTAATCTTTTCTAAAGCGTCGAGTACAGCCGGAATTTCGCGAAATGAGAGGAAACCAGGAATGTAAGGAAATGTTGTCGGACGATAGGCTAAACTTGTCTCCACAAGAAGCAAATCAGGAAAACTCAGTACCGCTACTGCTGCACGACTAATCGTCCCGTCTGCTTCAAAACCCATGTCTACCCCAGCAACATACTGAACTGGTTCTTTAAATTTATCTTCGGTAATTACCTCAACTTGGAGTTGTTCCTGGATAGCGATCGCTTCATCGAGTGTTAATTCCCAAGCATGACGTTGAGAAATTTTCATGTTTAAATAAGTTTGAGTTGAAAGTTTTTTCCGAAATCGTTACTCACAAGAGTGTTTTTACTGATGTTACTGATGGAAAAATCTTTTTAGCCTTACATTCAAGCAAAACTAATCACTCAATTTAGCATAAAAAATATGGAAAACTTGAGAAACAATAATACTAATAATCATCATTACGCATTGTACCTTGTCGGCGGAATAGTTTTATTAGTTTTAGCAATTATTTTTCGTCCCTTTAGCATAGTGAATGCAGGTGAACGAGGAGTTGTGATGCAATTTGGCAAAGTTCAAGATAGAGTTTTTGATGAAGGTATCCATCCTATTGCACCAATTGTGACATCAGTTAAAAACATCAGCATTCGCATTCAAAATACTAGCTTTAAAGCTGATGCTACTTCCAAAGACCTCCAGCAAATGACAGCAGAAATCGCTGTTAACTGGAACATTGATTCAACGCGAGTCAATAAAATTTATCAAAAAATTGGAGATGAACAACAAATCATTACAACAATAATCTCTCCTGCTGTTTCCGAAGTTTTAAAAGCAGTAATTTCTCAAAAAACGACAGAAGAAATTATTACCGAAAGGGCACAAATCAAAGCCCAACTTGATATACAACTTAAAAATCGTCTAGCGCCTTATGGTGTAATTGTCGATGATGTATCTATAGTAAATTTCGCTTTTCCGGAAGAGTTTAGCAAAGCTGTAGAAGCCAGACAAATAGCAGAACAACAAGCAAGACAAGCAGAATTTAATGCTGATAAAGCAGCACAAGAAGCTCAAGCAAACATCAACCGCGCTAAAGGTGAAGCCGAAGCGCAAAAATTACAAGAAAAAACTTTAACACCAGGGTTTTTACAGAAGCAAGCAATAGAAAAATGGGATGGTAAGTTTCCGATGGTGATGACTGGTGATGGTAAACTACCAATGATTAATATTACAACTGCTACTTCGACAAATAACGCTACTATGACTTCGCAGCAAAAGCAGAAATAGAAGGTGCAGTACACAATTATCTATTAGACATCTCCAGAATTTAATTAAGCGTTACCCGAAACCCTTGTAAAGACGTTCCAGTGGAACGTCTCTACGTCTTTTCTCGAGAGGAAAGGGGTAATATAATTTCAGGTTAATGCTAGAGAATTAGGCAACAAAGAATCCAATAAAGTATCAATACTGCTATCAGATAAATTTGGTATAGATAGCACGCGGTCAGCTTTGGTAAAGTAACGTTTTATTGAGTGTCTATAGGTGGGGTCATAGTGATATTGCAAAATATCTTGCACAAATGATTCCCACTCTCCGGTGTCAATTAACTGATGCCATTGACATAATTTATCCCAACCATAACGAGATTTAAACTTTTCTAGCTTCCATTTTAAAATATCGGCACGATCTAGCAAATGCGGATATTCTTCTAAAAGAAACTTCACTCTAGCAGCTATCGGTATTTGAATTTCTACACAGTTAGCCTGTTTTATTTTCTCCCATAAAAATTGGGGTAAATAAATATTGCCAATTTTTTGATTTTCTGATTCTACCCACACTGGCTGATGCGGATTGAAGTTTTGTAACTGTTCTAGTAGCAAAGATTCAAAGTATTTTTGTGAAGGTTGAGGTGAAACTTTTCCTTGCCATTCTTCCCCCAGCAGAGAACCGCGATGGTTTGCCAAAGCTTCTAAATCTAAAACTTGAGCGCTACGAGTTAAGCGCATCTGTTGTAAAATATGCGTTTTAGCACTACCAGTAAGACCGCACAGGACTTGATAAGTAAATTTTTGTGGCAAATCTTCGATTTGCTGGCGAACATAAGCGCGATAAGTTTTGTAACCACCTTCGAGTAATGTGACTGTCCAACCAATTTGCGATAGCACCGAAGCCATGCTAGCAGAACGCTGTCCACCGCGCCAGCAGTAGACTAGAGGACGGTAGTTTTTATCTTTTGTGGCAAAGTATTCTGTTAGATGCTGGGAGATGTTTTTTGATACTAAAGCAGCCCCAATTTTCCGAGCGGTGAAGGGGTTGATTTGTTTATATATCGTTCCCACTTGAGCGCGTTCGTCATCATTAAGCACTGGCAAATTGATGGCTTTGGGGATGTGGTCTTCGGCAAATTCCCTCTTTGAACGAACATCAATTATTTCACTATAAGATTCAGACCAAGGTTGTCGGGTATATGTAGGTGAAGGTGTCATTGCAGTCAAACCTATCTTTCTTAATTGTGGCACTCCCATAATTTTTAAGCGTGATGATGGGATATGGCGAATGAGTGCAATTGTAAAGAAAGCTGCGATTAATTGGTTGTTGGGCGAGAGGTATTATTTAATCAAAAGATGATATTTATAGTTTGTTCTGATACAGCAGAATAGACGTGGAAATCGCGTTGCTGCCCCTGACTGGTGCGATCGCATCGCTTGAATTTACCTAACCATTAATTTAAATGAAGCGGAGGATGTGTCATATGAAAAAGTTTGGATTACCTATATGGTTTCCTTATCCTAATTCCTGGTTAAGTGCTTTAATGTTATCTGTACTGATGACTGCGTTTGTCAATATTATTAGACGCAATAGTGAATTGTTGTTGAATCTGGCTAGATGGTCAAACAGACCGGAACAATTTCTTATCTGGCTGATTTTGTTACTTATACTACCAATTCCGGCGATCGCTTTTTTGCATCACTTTTTTCTCAGTCGCTTTATTTCCGCAATTCCCGGCGAAAAAATCAGCAAAATTCAAGGCTTTTTTCCCGGAATAATCAGTTGGTGGGAAAGTTTATCTAGTTGGCTTGTGTTTAGTCTTTCAACTTTAGCCGCAACGTTGTTTTGTACTCCTTTCCTACCTTTATTTAATCTCAACTACGAGAAAATCATTACCAACTCAAGTCCAATTGACAGAAACATCCAAACAATCTTTGCTGTAGTCTGGCTGATTAATGCGGCTCTCATTTACCAAATTGGCTATTTATTTAAGTGTCGCTTGGTTTATGGTGATTCTGTTGATACTTTAGCAGAAAATTCAAACCTAGATACATCTCCCCAAATTGAGACTGATAGCATGGGAGATGAAACTATTTCAACCCAGATACAAACTCCTGAAGAGTTACCAGCTAAAAAACCAACTTTTTTGAGCTTTATTACCAAGCATGGTAAATCACCAAAAAAAATATTCACAATTGTTTTGATTCCTTTAGTGGCTGTGTGGATATATTTGTTTGCCAAGTTACCAGAAGTTCAACAAACTGCAAATTTAGCAGATAAAATTCGATTATCTGTTTCTTCAGAAGTTACACAAGTTAATTCTAAAACTCTTGAAGTTGATAATTTTGAGAAAGGACTTAGCAAAGGTAAAAGTGCAGCAAAACTAGCTAGGGTTGCAGAATCTCAAGATGAATGGAAGATGGTTGAGAATATGTGGAGAGAAGCAATATTTTTGATGAATTCTGTGCCATCTTCAAGTCCTGATTATGCTTTTTCTCAGCAAAAAATTACTCAGTATCAGGTTTATTTGGATTTTGCAAAACAAAGCGCTGCGAGTAAGTAACATTTATTTCCCGACGATTAAAATCGCGGCTACAAGAACGAAGTCCGCCTGCGCGGACTTCAATAGTTTTGAGTGAATATACGTAATAAAGGGCGTGATAACTAAAAATATAGATGGTGTTAATCGCGTCTTTAAAATGGGAATCCTGAGAATGGAGAATTAATTTTCAGGTTTTCACTTTTACTGGTTATGACACAAAGGATTTTTTCAACAGCAAGTTAAGTACTTAAACAAAAATATTTATACATTTCTAATTTCAATTAATTAACCTCAAACCCTTGATATCCGGTTTTAAAATCGATGTAATTGCAATAAAAAAATGTATATTTAATTTTGTGTGACTACTTATTGAAGCACTCCAGAGACTCTCTCCTGCTAAACAATGTTCTGTATAAGTAAGTCGGCGCAAATAATCATCACTGGCTCGTAGTTGCGCTTTAGCGCTAAAGCGCAACTACGAGCCAAATACAGAGATTTTACTTTTCGTTACATAGTTTGGTTTTTTCTCGCCGACCTACTTATCTAAATATTTTTGTTTATTCAACGATAATTGAGGAGGTAATATCGTTGAAGTCGTCACCGACATAAGGAGTATCTTGGGTGAAAGTTTTACTCTTAGCTTGAAAGTGAGTATCGCTGTAGAGAGTAACCTTCATCCCCGCAGGAACTCGCAAGGAACTGATACTATCGTTGTGAATCTGACCCCAATCATATCGCCCTACACTTAGATTTTGACTAAATCCACGATATTGAGAATCATCGTATACGACTGCGTAAACAGGAGGTCGAGGTGGAGGGGGAGTTTGAACAATAGCCGATATATGGTTTCCATCCCGATTAAAGTAACCATTAAAAGCCCAATTAATGTAACCACCATCACCTAAGTTTACTAAATCAAAGGGGTCACCTATTTTTGAAAAATAGATTTCATAACCAATGGTGGTTCCTAAAAAGAAATCCAGCTCTACATGCTGATGTATATAAATACCAGATCTGCTGTGGTTTGTATGAATAATTACTACATTGTAATCAGGATACTGATTCCTGGCATTGGTCACAAAATCTTGAGTGAAACGCGATCGCTTTTCGTCCAAACTCTGAATTCCCTCAAGAATTACAAGACCAAGATGGGCGAGACCTACTATGGCTTCAGCAGTCGGAATAACAAACGCCATGATGATAACCTCATTGTTTTTTCTAGTTTAAACTTTCCTTCTACTTTTTAATTAGTGCCGGGAAAACCAACTTATGCAGCAAGGGGTCACCGTGCCAATCCGAGGATTCTGTACGAATCGGGGGGGAGTAGTAATGGATGCTGTTGGCGAAATATTTCTTAATACTCCAAAGCTTTCAGAAGTCCAGTATTTTGTTGGCTGAACTCTTGCTGTAAACCTAGTCTCAAGCAAGTAGCAGGTTTCCGTGGGACGATGTAAAGACTTCTATCTCTACATATAGTTTCGGAAGGAGCATCCCAGTTTTTTGCAAAGAGGGCGAAAATCAGTCAGGATGATTAAGACGAGTGTGTTTACCTACCGATGACCCTAGAACAAAAGCAAGCTCTTCAAGAACATATTCAAGCGATCACTAAAATACTATATGAGGATACTTCACCAGAAAGGCTAACAAGCCTTGCAAAGATTGAAGAGGCTGTGCGAAGTCAAATGCAAAAGCACATTATGCCAGAAGTAGGGTTTTTTATCGAAACGGCTATTGTTGTGCAAGGCGGTATTGCTAGTACAAAATCAAATATTTGAAATAATTGAAGAGGTCTAAACATGAAAAGTGACCGTGAGAGAGAAGAAATAATCAAGGCTATTAACGTACTACTAAACCAAGCTTACGATAGCGATTTAGATAATATTCTCGCCTTTTTACAACATATCGAAAATATGGAAGATGAAGCAGATATCAAAGCCATAAGAGCAGCTATCAACGAACCAAAAATACCTTACGAGCAAGTGGTTAAAAAAATATTTTACAGAAGAGAAAATCTGAGAGCGATCGCCTACAGTATGGACTTGCTGATACCAGGATTCTATTTTTGGTGTCCATATTTTACTATTAGAATTGGCGGTGCAATACCCGATGATAACCCATACAAATATCCCGGTAAAATCCACAGTTCTACAGGTATCGGGATAGTTCTACCAGGATACAAAATATTTACAAGTTATCAAGATAGCTATGACGCTTGACAAACATATAATACAAGCTTTAGCTGCATTTACCAGTAAAACTTTACCGTCAAGCATCGCTGCACTCGCTTCGGACGCAATTGCGTTACGGTGCGTAAGTCCTACTAAAATAGAAAATACTATGAACATCAAAAGCTTGACTGCGATCGTTTACAAAGAAGAAGATATGTACGTTGCCGAATGTCCTGAAGTCGGTACAGTTGACCAAGGAGAAACTATTGAAGAGGCTCTTGCTAATCTCAAAGAAGCCACTAAACTATATCTAGAAGAGTGTCCCTTACCTGAAACAAATCCAAGGTTTGTAACTAGCATCCAGGTTAGTTATGCCTAGATTGCCAAGAATATCAGGGAACGAGGCAGTTAGTGCATTAGAGCGTTTGGGATTTTTTCAAGCTAGGCAAACTGGTAGTCATGTCGTTCTTAAAAAACCAATACCAGAAGGAGAAATAGTTTGCGTTGTACCACTCCGACGTGAGTTAAAAGTTGGCACACTCAGCGGTGTTCTTAAGCAAGCAAAAGTCACACCTGATGAGTTTATAGAAAATTTGTGAGCGCGTACTCGCGTGCCGCAGGTATCGCTCCTTACCTCATACCAATTCGATATGAAGATGCATATAATTAGCCTGCGTAGGCAGGCTTTGTATGTATAGCCCCAGGCTTCCAGCCTGAGGGCGTTAATGTGCAGCCTCACATAGAATTGGTATCAGCTAGAAAAACAAGCGCGATCGCTCTTGCTCTTAGCTATTCTTCTGCAAGACGGTATTCTTAGATTAATCAGGATGAAAAATCATGCTTAACGGACTCAGACAAAAAGCGATAGTTAAACCTGGTGGTGTAGTAGAAATCTGTTCTCCAGAACTTCCTACTGGGGCAACTGTGGAGATTATAGTACTTATAGAGTCACCCACAGATAAATCTAAAAAGTCTTTAACCAGCTTTATTGGCAGTGCAAAAGGCAGTTTTGCTACACCAGAAGAAGTAGATAAGTTTATTAGCCAAGAACGAGATGCATGGGAATCCTATTCATAGCTAACATACTAGAAGAGAAGCGATTTCACCTCCCAAGGAAACCATGTCAGAAAAAACGACGCGGCGCAACTTCTTAATGACCAGTGTTGCCGTCGCTTCTGGTATTGTAGGAACTACGACCTTGCAACAAAATGCTACCAACACTGCGACACCACCAGCAACAATGCCAGAACGAGTGCTGGGACGCACAGAAGTAAAAGTGCCTATCTTCGGCTTGGGTGGAGCGGGTCAAACGCCGCTATCCTGGGAAGGAAGAGAACCTGATGCTATGGCAATTATTGAAAAAGCATTGCAATTAGGCATCCGTTATTTTGACACTGCCTCAAGTTATGGACCAAGTGAAGATTATTTGGGAAAAGTTCTACCACCCCATCGTTCCAAGTTGTTTATTGCAAGTAAGACTGATCAAAGAGACCGTGATGGTGCGTGGCGAGAATTAGAGCGATCGCTTAAACGTCTCAATACAGATTATCTTAACTTGTGGCAGCTACATCACGTTTCTTTTCCCCAAGAACTCGATACCATCTTTAGTGCATCTGGGGCAATTAAAGCTGTAGAAGAAGCGATACAGCAAAAAATCGTCCGCTTTGCTGGTATTACCGGACACCACGACCCGAAAATAATTGCCGAAGGGTTGCGTCGCTATCCTTTCCACACAACCCTAATTCCCGTCAATGCAGCAGACAAACATCATCCGCACCCATTTTTACCTGTAGTTTTACCAGTAGCGCAGCAACAAAATGTAGCTGTGATTGCCATGAAAGTACCCGCTTACGGTCGATTGTTCAAGCCTGGTGGTTTGTCAGGTATGCAGCAAGCTTTGGGATATAGTTTATCTCAGCCTGGGGTTCAATGTTGTGTAATTGCCGCTGATACAATAGCACAATTAGAAGAAAATGTCAAGGTTGCACGAGCTTTTCAACCCCTCCAGGGTAAAGAACTAGCCGCAATTGAGCAGCTTACAGCCAAAATTTGGGAAGATAGTACCTTTTTCCGCGCTTGGACTTAGCCTACATATAGATTTACCGTTCTCTAAAACTTACTCGTAAATCCTATAGTTTTGTAAATCCCCTTGGGAAATTTGGTCTGCAAGGACTAGTTTGTAGTGTTTTTCTTGTACTACCCTGACTTCTCCTTCGTCTAGTGTCAGTTCAAACATTGCTATTACGTCATTATTCATAAATTGAGCTGATATGGTTCGACAAATCAATTCAGGAAACTTTGCAGTACAGTATGCAATGTCTTGCTTTGTCTGAACAATGCTAATTTGGTCGCTACCACTTTTAGCTTGAACTGGTATTATAAATTGCGCTCCATTACGATTGATACCAACATAAAGTTCATCTATTTCTATTTGACCTACTCCAGTGACGCTAGTTCTGAGGTGATTTTGTAATGAATAAGCCGTAATTCCCAAAAATATATCTATCAGTCGGTTATAACGTATTTTTGTTAAGAGAGCTTGTTCATCACCTGATGAATATCTGGAAATAATTTCTGGAGTTGAGTCAGGAATTTTTACTTGCATCAAACTAGTTGAAGGAACAATTCGGTTAATACGTTCCAGACGAAACCTGTAAATTGCACGTCCTGCTAACTCTATAATCCACTGCAATCCTTGAGGTTCTGTATCTGTGATTTCTTTAGGTAATGGTCTTCTAAATCGATAAGCATAAATAACATCACCAAGATTTTTTGGATCAAGTCCAAGTCTAACTCCTACTGCTTCAAGTTCAGGACGAGTAAACTCAAAATGCTCTATTCCTGGTTCGTAGTGCTGCCTAAAAATTTCACTAATCACAGTGTTATATATTCCTTCTTTACTCACCTTTAACTTCTCTTCCTTGGCTCTATAATATGTGGGTCAACACTGTAATAGTTGGCAGCTTTAGACATATCAAACATCAGTAATTTTTCATTTCCAAGCTCTTGTATAACTCCTGGTTTAATTGGTTTTATATCAATAGCTTTAATAATTTCTGACGCTACTGCCTTAGCTAATAATGGTGGAACAGAATTTCCTATTTGTCGAAATCCATGCCATTTTGTTGTATGAAATCTAAACCAGTCTGGATAAGAATGTAAACGCGCAGCTTCGCGTACAGTTATACACCTTGGAGTAAATGGATGTATTGGTCTGGGAGAAGTATAAGCTCCTCTATTACTAGGGGTTCCGGCTCTAAGCGTATTGCATATTCCTTCAGGATCGAGTTTATAGAAACGACTTATTGGTTCTGTTTTGCCACATGGAGTAGACTCAAACCTATGACGTGATTCTAAATTATGCTTTGTTCTTAAACTTGAGGTAAGCATTCTCGGATCATATTTACGCTCATAGGAATAGTCTTTATCTAGAGAGGAAAGACCACGAAGTTGTCTACCATAATTACTTGGTTTCCCAAAATCTGCTTCTTTCACCCAATCTTTTTCATATAACTCTATGTAATTTTCTACTTCAGGTAAATCTTTAAGTGCATCCAAAACTGTAGGGCTTAATGGTAGTTGATTATTTAACTTTGTTTTCTTTGATTTTGGAGGACTAGTAATAGCTTGTGGATAATTTGGTAATTCCAAATCATGACGACAACCTAGTAAAAATAATCGTTCGCGATTTTGTGGCACCCCGTATTCAGCAGCATTTAATACTTTGTAATCTTGGCGAACTTTGTAACCGTTGTTTTCAAACTGATTAATAATTATTGAAATAAACTCTTTCTGCTTTCCCAAAGTCATTCCTTTCACATTTTCTAAAACAAAATACTTTGGCTGTAATTCTAAAACTAACCGAATATAATGATGTATTAGAGAGTTACGAGGATCGTCAAAAACACGTTTACCTATCAATGAAAAACCTTGGCATGGAGGTCCGCCAAACACCACATCGATTTCTCTATCACCAATAGAGGATCTACTTCTAATTTCTGTTGCTGTAGTATCAACGACACTTGTACATAAAATACTCGAAAAAGGAAAATTAAATTCATGTGTAGCGCAATGAATTGGATCAATTTCCACAGATGCAAGTACGTCAAAGCCTGCTTGCTCAAAACCAAGAGACATCCCCCCAGCACCAGCAAATAAATCAACAGCGATAGGTCTTTCTTTGTGATTACTGTGAATCATATTTGCTATCTTTACGCTTCAAACTATTACCTTAATCTGACAAAGCCATATTGGCAATAAATATAATATCATGTCCGACAAATCACATATACTGTAAAGACGTTCCGGCGGAACGTCTCTACGAGGGTTGTTATAGTCCTATATGATTTATGAAGGATACAGATGTAGAGACGCGATATATCGCGTCTCTATAATTTCAATTTTCACGCTCTTATCTAGGATTGCTATATGTTTTTATTAATGTTATACCAATTTAATATGAAGTTGCATAATAAAGAACCCCACCCTAAC
>CASBQA010000297.1 GCA_949127635.1 Nostocales cyanobacterium PMM_0069
GAGCTAATCTTACCCTTGAGGGTAGTTTCCACAATTTCATCGATTAAGGCTAGATAGCGATCGCGCAATGACAGAGAATCTGACACTTTAGCTAATAGAAAACGTTACGTTAATTCTCATTCTAGTCATTATAGCGGTTCTCGGTTGAGTGAAGTACATAAAACCTCACCCTCGCTTTTAGCGTAGCTAAAATCTTTCCCTCTCCTTATAAAGGCTACGGTGTACACACAAGTCCTGTTTGCCCTCAAGCTAAAGCTTGGGGCTACATAAACAAAGCCCAACCGACCTGGGCTAAATACAGAAAAAACCAATTCAGCCTACGCGTTGGTGGGCTTCGTTTGTAGAGCCAGCGACTTCCAGTCTGAGGGGCTTTGAGTGACAAGCTAAGGTTTTTTCGACTTGTGTGTACACCGTAGCCTTTATAAGGAGAGGGACAGATTTTAGCTATGCTAAAAGCGAGGGTGAGGTTTTATGTACTTCACTCAACCGAGAACCGCTATAATGACTAGAATGAGAATTAACGTAACGTTTTCTATGAGCTAAAGTGTCAGATTCTCTGTCATTGCGCGATCGCTATCTAGCTTTAATCGATGAAATTGTGGAAACTACCCTCAAGGGTAAGATTAGCTCTGTTGAGCAAGTTTATCAAATGTTGCTCAAGGGGGTAAGTTCGGGGACGGGGGAAATTTTTGAGTTAGCTTTGAGCGATCGCCTCGATGCCGCCCAAAGCTTGGTAAACTCAGAAAAAGATGAACTCAAAAAAGCGAAAGCTACCCGCAGCTTAAGAGCAATCAAGACGATTGAAAATCAATGGCAACGCACGCAAGAGCAAAATAAAGCTAACAATGCGATCGCGTCCGCAGTTCAAGAAATTACCCAAGAATCAGGCGATCGGCTTGCGGCATTATTGCGCGTCATCGACCCTAACCGAAAGTATCCCCTAAGTTTACAACAACTGGGACAACTGGCAAAATCCCTACAGCAGGTTTCTGGGAATCAAGAAATTCTGCAACTGTCAGAAGGTATCACTCGTGGTTTAACATCTTGGCAACGACTTTCTGATAACTTGCTGGGGTGGATGTACGAGGAAAACCGCTCATCAATTGGATTTGGTGGTGTACCCGGTGAAAAAGGTCCTTGGGCAAGTTGGGAAAAGATAGTTAATAGCCCTTTAATTCAAGCACTGTTTCACACCCTGGCAATGGAAGAGTCGGCGATCGTATTTGCCCAACAGCAACGTTTTATTACAGATAGCGATTGGGTAGAATTAACATTGGTTTTGCAGTATTTGCAACGCGGGTTAGTTAACTGGTTTGACCAACAAGCTTACAACATCAAAGCCGGTTCCAAGTTATCTATTTCAACTTTCTTGACATTTGCCGCGATTTGGAATCAGTTAGCAAATGGGTTTGTTAGTATAAGCCGCTACAGCAACGCTTCTTCGCAAGTGTTGTTACAAATTTTGCGAAATTTTGCCCAGCGTCCCTATTTTCCTTTATATGGGGGAATTTTTGCTTCATTTTCTGGAAGTTATTTACGAGATGCTTTAGATTATTTAGATGAGCCGCTGCGACAAGCCGAGGGAACTCAAGAAAAAGCCCGTATTTTGACGCTTTTGGGTTATTCACAGCGAGCAATGGGGCAATACGATCGCTCAATTGGGTTTCATCAGCAAGCTTTGGAAATAGCTAGGAATGCAAGCGATCGCCCTTGTGAAATTGCCAATCTCAACCATTTGAGCCGTACTTTTGTAGCCACAGAGAATTATACCGAGGCGATTAACAATAGTCAACGGGCATTGATACTCAGTAGACAAGCAGGCGATCGCACCGGAGAAGCAAACGCACTGGTAAATTTAGGCTACAGCGAAGTTATGCAAGCGCAGCAACTAAAACAAATTGAACCAGAAACTTATGAAATGGCAATTAACTATTTGCAACAAGGCTTAAAGTTATCAGAACAATTAGGCGATATTCAAAGTAAAGCATTGTGTGTTAGCAGCTTAGGAATTGCTTATTTAGTAACTAAGCAACCACAACTCGCTATAAAACATTTAGAAGACGGTTTTAACACAGCGCAAACATCCGGTGATTTGTATTTGCAAGGTTTAAATTTAGCGAGTTTAGCCGAAGCAAATTATAGTATGGCAAATTTTACAAGAGCAATTTACACAGGTTGCCTGGGAATGTATTTACTCAATCAAATTACTTCCCAAGAGTGGCGTAAACCTGCCGCGTTACTAATAATATTGCAAGGACAAATGGGTGCAGAAGCTTTCAGCGATGCATTGCAACAACATCGCCCAAAAATCATCGCTGTAATTGGTGTAGATGGTTACGATCACATTCCGCAACTATTAGAAGAATACAAGCAAAGTATCTAGGTAAATATTGATTATATAGTCCGCGTTCGGCTTTGCCGTTGCCGCAGGCTAGGCGGACTTTGTTCGTATAGCCCCAGACTTCCAGTCTGAGGGGCTTAAGGCGTAAAAATGAATTATATACTCTAAATAAAAGATAGGAATTTTTATGCTCAACATAAATTTGGATGACGAAGCCGAGAAGTATTTAGTAGAGATTCTGGCACAGGAAAAGATAACAAGTAATGAATTGATAAAACGCCTGTTACATGAACATTGGCAAAACTTACAGCCTCGAAAAACCGTTTTAGAACGGATGGGTGGATATCCTAAACATTTACTTGAGGGTCCGAGCGATTTATCTGATCGCGATGCACGGTATAAATATTTTGCGGAGTACTTTCAAAAACGGTATGAACAAAGCCAGCAGAAGCAAGAAGTATGACTTATTACCCTGTTATTCTTGTCGATAGCTCATTGATGATAGCTTTTTACAATTCAGCAGATAGGTATCATGTTCAAGTACTTGATTTTTTCACCAATTGTACCAGTGAGCTAGTAACTACAGTAGGATGCGTTACTGAGGTAATGTATTTTCTTGCGCCTAATTCGCGGGTACAAAATGTGTTTTTATCACATCTGGCGACTGAGGTATACAAATGTGAACATCTATTGGTAGAAGATTTTGCCCGTATTGCCGAACTCAATTCTCAGTACGCTAGTTTACCAGGAGATTTTGCAGATTTGTCATTGGTGACAATTTCAGAGCGTTTAAATATTAGTGCGATCGCTACTCTTGATAAAGACTTCGACATTTATCGTCGCGATCGTCGTCAACCCTTTGAGCGCGTGTTTTTACCGCAGTAATTTTTCAGCATAATTATAGCGTTTCCTAGTCTACTGAGGTACAAATTTATCTGCGTTCATCGGCGTTTATCTATCTTCCGAAGCGGTTAATTGAATATTCTGTACCTCATGAATATGGGAATCGCTATAGTTATTTTTAAAGGGGTCTTTCTATAACTACTTTGAAACATAAGGGAGTAGGGAGTGGGGAAGTTGAGAAAGAAAATAACTCCTAACTTTTAACTCCTAACATCAAAGTTCGTGCTTTAAATAATAAAGTTATTAAAGCTGTAAAAAATATTCCCAATCCTAAATTGACTAAGCTCAAAGCTTTACCGCTCTGATGAATCAAAAAAGCTTCAACTATCAGCGAAGGTAAAAAAATCCCACAGGGAACCATGAACCGATTAAAATTATATTGACGTTTGGCAATAATACTGAGTAACGCTAAACACAACCCTAACGGAATGAAAGTGACTGCATAGGAAAAAACTTTTTGATTATTTGGCAGTAATTCTAGCAAATTAAAACTATAGACATTTTCTGATTTATCGACATATACCTGTAATTTTGCTTTAGTATAAGTCATAATAATGCGATGCGGATTAGTATCTGCAAAAAAATTAGGTACAGAAAGTTTAATGTCTGACCCATTTTGCCCAGTAATAGGTGTCCGCAAGCGTAATGCTAAATCTTTATTATCTTGCCCAATTGTTAAATTTCGGTGCAACGAATCCCTCGAAAGCGAAATTATTCGTGCTGGTCCATTTTGATTTAAATTTGCAGTAGCAAATTTTGCGCTAACCGTAAACTGTGAAGTTTCGCTAATTCTTTGATTGATTAATTTTACTGGTTCTGCGCTTTGTAACCAACGAGTTGGGGTGATATCAACTCCTTTTTTATTGTCGATAACTTGCGGTTTCGATTGCCCCTGCCATAATAATTCTGGAAGTTGCCCTGTCGAATCACGATAGTTATCTTTACCGTTAAGTTGGTAAATTGCTAGTAGAGAATTACTACCAGCTTGCAAATAATCTGGATTATTAAATACCTCTTTTACCTCGTTATTAGAGATTGCTTTATCTGCAAATAATAGCTGTGAGACTGAACCTTGCCAAGCTCTATCTCCAGTTTTTTCGTTACCAATTAGTAATGAAAAATTTGTATTCCATTCTCTCAAACTGACATTATTTTCCCAGGAAAAGCCAATTAAAAATGTTAACAATATATACCCTGTAAAAAATACCGTAACTTTTTTGAGGGAATTACTAGCTTGAGTATTTTCAAGATAATTGATTGTCGAATTAAAACTGCGTGAGTCCCAAATATAGAAGCAAAGCAACCCAACAAAACCACCAAATGTATTATTAATAATATCAGCCGGAGTTGGGTCACGTGAAGGTAGAAAAGATTGTAAAAACTCAACCGAAAACGATAAGCTCGCACTTGCGATCGCAACGACAACTATCTGGTTTAATCCTTGAATTTGTCTTCGTAGCAGAATACTTGTTAATCCAAGTCCAAAAGGCATAAATAACAAAACATTATTTACCTGGTCTTGAAAAAAACTTGTATTATCAAAATGATTGAATAGCGCTTGTAGTGAATAATTTTCCGGGATTGAAAAATTAAAAGGGTAAAGTGTCGCTATTATAATTGTGAAAATACTAATAATAACTAAAATTAAATCGATTGAACCATAAAATAAAGATTTAGAAGATTGATTGTGTTTAGTCATAACAGTATTTGCATTAACAGCTAAAAAATTATATTAGAAATTTTACTTACTATCCTATATTAGTAGCTAATTATGACTAACATATGGTCAAGACTCAATAAAGTTGCTATAAAGAGTCTGCAAAGTATTACTTGAGACTACTTATTCAAGCAGGCTGCTATTGACAAGACAAGACAATTGCACGAAATAAATTAATGTTTAATATTTTTTGTCCAAAGTCAAGGAGTCTAACTTTCCTATATTAATAGTTAAATGATAAATTTTGGGGTTACTCTTCTTTGAAGATGCCCTACAAGGGGTTTGCCTACCCATGACATCATAGATTAAGTAATAGCCTGCAATTCCTGCCCAAACAGAGGCTTTATGCTCAACCTCTTCCCCTTCAGTGAGGTTCTCTGGTAAAGTATCATTTAAAATTACTGTTTTGCCTTTGATATAGCCTTTCACACTTACAAACCTTGTTTTGTGTTTATTAGTTATCTCAAACTTTAGAACGCCGAGCTTATCTGTTCATGGGTCTATTTTACTGTTCTAGGAGGCACGAATCGCGTATCATGCCCAAATTATTACATAATTAGATAAAGCCAGCTTTAAACTCACCTATGCCGCAAAATAACCAAATTGCTGTTGAATTCCGCAATGTCACCTTTAGCCGCAATAATCGCCCATTAGTATCAAATCTCAACTTCAGCATCCGTCAAGGAGAGGCACTGGTATTACTTGGACGCAGTGGAAGTGGCAAAACCACGACAATGAAATTAATTAATCACCTGTTTATTCCTACAAAAGGCGAAGTTTTATTTGATGGCATTCCGACAACTCAATGGGATGAAATTAAACTGCGGCGTAAGATTGGTTATGTAATTCAAGAAACTGGTTTATTTCCCCATTTCACTGTTGAACGCAATGTGGGTTTAGTTCCTTCCTTGGAAGGTTGGAAATCGAAACAAATAAAAACGCGAGTTTATGAATTGTTGCAATTAGTCGGTTTAAATCCCGGACAATTCGCGCAAAGATATCCTCATGAACTTTCGGGAGGGCAAAGGCAAAGGGTAGGTGTGGCGAGGGCGCTAGCAGCCGATCCACCTGTTTTAATGATGGATGAACCCTTTGGCGCACTCGATCCAATTACACGTTTAGAATTGCAACAAGAATTTAGAAGGTTACAGCAAGAATTAGGCAAAACAGTTGTTTTTGTCACACACGATATTCAAGAAGCCTTTGTTTTGGCATCGAGAATTGGTTTAATGTATGGCGGCGAATTGGTAGTATTAGATACGCCAACAGAATTTAGGCGATCGCCTCATCCAGAAGCCCTTGCCTTTATTGAATGTCTGCGTACCGTGGAAACTTTTTCAAAAGACAGTTTATGAACAATTTCTTTCTCATCAAATACGCCCCAGAAATACTTCAGCATACGCTAGAACATCTATTTTTGGTCAGCATTGCAATTGTAATTGCCATACTTATAGGCATTCCTTTAGGTATTTTGATTACCCGCATAACTAGCTTGCGCCAACCAATTCTGATTATTGCAAATATTCTGCAAACAATTCCCAGTTTGGCGCTGTTTGGATTACTTATTCCTGTGCGATACATTGGCGGAATTGGGGCAAAACCAGCAATTGTTGCACTTACTTTATATTCATTCCTACCAATCATCCGCAACACTTATACTGGTATTAAAAATGTCGATCCAGCCATTCGGGAAGCTGGACGGGGTATGGGAATGACAGACATGCAATTGTTGTTGCAAGTTGAGATTCCCTTAGCAATGCAAGTCATTCTCGCGGGTGTGCGGGTAGCAACAGTAATTGCGATTGGGATTGCAACTATTGCCGCTGCAATTGGTGCTGGTGGTTTGGGAGAATTAATTTTTCGGGGAATTTCAGTTGTAAATAATGATTTAATTTTAGCTGGGGCAATTCCCGCTGCGGTAATTGCTTTAATTGCAGATTTTGCTATTGGTTGGCTAGAAGGTAAATTAAAAGTTAAAAATTAATATGAAATTTACCAGATTTTTTGTCTTCTGCTTTTTAACTTTTGTTTTAGTAATTACACTGGCAAGTTGTCAGTTTAATTCAAATAATAAAAGTGGCGTTGATATTGTTGTTGCTTCTAAAGGCTTCACCGAACAAGATATTTTAAGCGAACTATTAGCGCAGCAAATTGAAACGACAACTAATTTAAAAGTCGAACGTCGCCGTTTTACTAGTGCTTTGGTGACACATAATGCTTTGATTGCTGGTAAAATTGATGCGTATATTGAGTATACAGGTACGGCTTTTACTAGTATATTGAAGCAAAAAGTTATCAACGATCCAAAAGTACTTTACGAAAAGTTGAAACAAGGTTACGCGCAGCAATTCAATTTAGAAGTAATGGAACCTTTGGGTTTTGAAGACACTTTTGCGATGATTATTCGCGGTGAAGATGCAAAGCGCTACAATATTCAAACTCTTTCCCAAGCTGCTAAATATACACCTCAATGGCGTGGTGGTTTCGGCTATGAATTTGTGGAAAGGGAAGATGGTTTTATCGGTTTGGCGAAAACTTATGATTTCCGCTTTGCTAAACCTCCCCGCTTGATGGAATTGGGATTAATATATCGGGCTTTGTTGCAAAAACAAGTAGACATGATAAATGGTAATTCCACTGATGGGCAGATTGCCCGCTTGGGTTTGGTGGTGCTAAAAGATGATAAGCAGTATTTTCCTCCTTATGAAGCAGCCCCAATTGTGCGTCAAGTAACTTTGAAAAAATATCCAGAACTAAGAAAAGTGATCGCTCAACTTTCTGGCAGAATTACTGCTGATGAAATGCGACAATTAAATTATTTGGTTGAGGGTGAATTACAAGATATCAAAGACGTTGTGCGGCAGTTTCGTAAATCTAAGGGTTTAGCTTCGTCTAAGGATAATATTAGCAATTCGGTTATAAGAAAGCACTGAAGTGCTTACTACATTAATTTTTCTAATTCAGATAATTTATGAATACTAATTTACGCCAAGTTATCAAAACATCTGTTAAAACTGGTATTGCTTGGTTTTGTGTCGCGAATGGAAGTGTTTTTTCTCAAACTCTACCTCTTTCTCCTAATTTGATTGGCTTTAATTCAGATGAAGGAGAAAAGTTATTAATTGACAGTAAATCTAGAGAAGATTTTTTTCCCCTCAGTACGCAGTTTATTACTCAAAATAATCAAGCATATTGTGGGGTAGCTAGTATTGTTATGGTGCTAAATAGTTTAGGAATCCCTGCACCG
This sequence comes from Nostocales cyanobacterium PMM_0069, assembly GCA_949127635.1. Classification (GTDB taxonomy): domain Bacteria; phylum Cyanobacteriota; class Cyanobacteriia; order Cyanobacteriales; family Nostocaceae; genus Hassallia. The sequence continues at coordinate 8,209 of CASBQA010000297.1, forward strand.
GAAGCACCACAATATAAGCCTTATCGAGTGTTTACTCAAGAGAACTTTTTTAGCAATGAAAAAACTAAAGAAGTGATTACTGCTGAGGTTGTCTCTCGTAAAGGGATGACGTTAGATCAAATTGGTGGATTATTGGCAAGTTATGGTGTAAAAGTGAATGTTTATCATGCTGCTGATACTAGTTTAGAAAAGTTTCGTTCTTTAGCAGCAGAGAATTTAAAACAACCCGGAAATTTCATTTTAATTAACTATTTACGCAAAGAAATTGGGCAAGAAAAAGGCGGACATATCTCCCCCTTGGCGGCGTACAATGAGCAGACAGATAGATTTTTAATCTTGGATGTTTCGCGTTACAAATATCCACCTGTGTGGGTCAAAGCAGCAGACTTGTGGAACGCAATGTCAACGACTGATTCTGCGTCAGGCAAGACACGGGGATTTGTATTTGTCAGCAAAGGTTCTTAAGTGTTTATTTTAGGTTACAAAACTAACTTACAATTAAACCATCCTGAACTCGAATAATCCTTTTAGTTTGAGCCGCGATATCTGGTTCATGAGTTACTATCACAATTGTGATACCTTGTTCGTTAAGTTCTGTTAACAAATTCATCACCTCATAAGAAGTTTCAGTATCTAAAGCTCCCGTTGGTTCATCTGCTAGAACTAATGCAGGTCTATTAACTAAAGCACGCGCGATCGCTACTCGTTGTTGTTGTCCCCCAGAAAGTTGGCTGGGACGGTTGGAAATGCGATCGCCTAATCCCACCCTTCTCAAAGCTTCTAATGCTCTTTTACGGCGTTGTGGCTTTGGCAGATTCGCGTAAACCATTGGTAACATAACATTATCTAAAGCAGTTGCACGCCCTAGAAGGTTAAATTGTTGGAAAACAAAACCGATTCTTTGGTTGCGAATATACGCTAATTCATCATCATCAAAAGTAGTCAGGTTTCTACCTTCAAAAATATAGTTTCCAGTTGTCGGACGATCCAAACAACCGACAATATTCATCAGCGTAGATTTACCCGAACCTGACGCACCCATAATCGAGACATATTCACCTTCTTCAATAGAGAGTTGAATTCCCTTAAGTATGGGAACAGTAACTTCTCCTAAGTAGTAAGTTTTCGTAATCGATTCCATCCAAATCATTGTTGGCATATTGATTTAAAGTTGTTGGTTGATGGTTGATAATTGATAGTTGTTATACCATTCTCTATAAATATGCGTCTGATTAGCCCACGCAGGTGGGCTTCGTTCGTATAGCCCCACCCTTCTAGGGTGAGGGAGAGCAAATAATTAAAATTAATCACTTCTTAAAGCGGTAATTGGATCTAATTTAGAAGCATTCCGTGCGGGAATTACCCCCGCGAGTAAACCAACACTTAACGAAAGTCCAAACCCGACAATTACTGACCAGAAAGAAACCACAAATGGAAACTTGAAAACAGTTGCTGCCACCAAAGCAATCAAAATTCCACTTCCGATACCAATACCTCCGCCAACTGTAGAAATGACGATCGCTTCCGCTAAAAATTGATTGAGAATAGCTGAATTTGTCGCCCCTACTGCTTTGCGAACTCCGATTTCCCGCGTTCTTTCGACAACAGAAACCAGCATAATATTAGCAATTCCTATTCCGCCAACGACTAATGAAATGCCAGCGATCGCTACCACCATTACCGTAAATAAACCAACAATATTTGTAAAGGTGCTAATAATATCAGCTTGGTTAGTAATCCGAAAATCATCAGCTTGCGGTGGATAGATATTGTGACGCAAACGTAAAAGATTGGTAACTTGAAACTGAACAGCCTCTAACTGTTCCTGATTTCCAGCTTTAATTAAAATCGCATTTACAGAAACACCAGACAAAGAATTGTTACCAACAAGTCTTGCTGACATACTACTAAGAGGGATAAAAACTAAGTCATCTCGATCTACCCCTCCTTGAGAACCTTTGGATTGCGTGACACCAATCACTTCATAAGCTTCTCCTTGAATGCGGATTCTCTTACCTATGGGATCGCTACCATCGGTAAATAAAGTACTTTCAACTGTCGGTCCAATAATAGCAACTTCTTTAGCAGTATCTAGTTCTTCTTGATTAAAAAATCTCCCATTTTGGATTTGAATATCTCTTACTTCTGGGTAATTTAAATCTGTACCATAAATTGGTGTTGAATCGTTTTGACCTGCATAAACAATTTGTGCATTTCGTTGGAGGTAGGCAGAGACAATTTGAGCCGATGGTGCTTGTTGGGCGATCGCTTTGGCATCATCCCAAGTTAATGTACTGCTAGAACCAATTCCTTGACGGATATTTCCGCTTCTAGCTGCACCAGAAAACACTGAAAGCACATCTGGACCCAAAGCCTGTATCTGTTGCTCGGTTCCTTTTTGCACACCCTGCCCAACAGATGTAATGGCAATTACTGAGGAAATCCCAATGATTACGCCCAGCATCGTTAATCCTGTGCGTAATTTGTTACTCCAAAGTGTCTCCACTGCCATTGACAATATTTCTAGCAGTGAGACAGTAGAGCTCCTTTTCTGTTTAGGGAAAAACTTAAGCATATTGTGATATTTATAAC
>CASBQA010000298.1 GCA_949127635.1 Nostocales cyanobacterium PMM_0069
CCAACTTACATTTGAGCAGGTAATGTCTATCTCTTCTTACAACTTTATCTTGGAAGCTCTATTCTATGCAGCTTCATATTAAATTGGTATTAGTTGATAGTGGTTAGTGGTTAGGAACGAAAATTAAATAATATGCGATTTCCTGCGAGTTACCTCACCCCCCTACCCCTCTCCTTAATAAGGAGAGGGGATGGGGGTGAGGTTTGTCGGGGTGAGGTTTTATATTTTATTTAATCCGCATTCCTTTGTGGTTAGTTGATAGTAGTTCATAAAATAATTAACAATGAACATCCAACAACCAACAACCAACAACTAACAAAATTATTATGAATCTCGTTTATTGTTCCAAGGGACACGAAAATCCTGCTGGTAGTAGCTTTTGTCTCCATTGTGGTGAAAAGTTAAATCAAAATGTGGTGAGTCAGGGTATCCAAGCGGGACAAACTTTAGGCGATCGCTATGTTATTGTACGTCTACTCGGTCAAGGTGGGTTCGGACGCACTCATTTAGCTGAAGATATCAACCGCTTTCGGGAACTTTGTGTTTTAAAGGAATTCTCTCCCCAAGTTCAAACTCCTTACGTTTTACAAAAAGCTGAAGAACTGTTTCAGCGAGAAGCAACTGTTCTTTACAAATTGCAACATCCGCAAATTCCCCGGTTTCGCGAATTGTTTCGCAGCAATTTGGGGGGTAAGGAATACCTGTTTTTGGTGCAAGACTATGTAGAAGGGCAACCTTACAACGCTTTATTAAATACTCGCTTACAGCAAGGTTTGCGGTTTAGTGAAGCGGAAGTGCGTCAATTATTGCTGCAACTTTTGCCAGTTTTGGATTACATCCACTCCTTGGGAGTCATTCACCGCGATATTTCCCCCGATAACTTAATTCTTCGCAACGTTGACCAATTGCCAATCTTAATTGACTTTGGCGGGGTGAAACAAGTAGTCGCAGCCGTAGCTTCCGAATATTATCAACACGGTGCAGGTGCGACACCACCGGCAACCCTACTGGGTAAGGTGGGATACGCACCCTCAGAACAGATGCAAACCGGGCTAGTATCTCCTCACAGCGATTTGTATGCTTTAGCGGCGACGGTGTTAGTTTTACTGACAGGTAGACAACCACAAGAATTAATTGATACTCATACTTTAACTTGGAAATGGCGACGGGAAGTTACTGTTAGTCCGAATTTAGAACAGGTGTTACAGAGAATGCTATCACCCATACCAGGCGATCGCTTTCAATCAGCGCGTCAAGTTTTAAATGCATTAAATTCGTCACCTGTCAACTATCCTCCGACTCAACAAACTCAAGGTACCGTAGCTGTATCTCCCCCTCCTCCCCCCTCCTCCGATATTCCCCAGCCACAAAACTCATGGACATCCGGGAAAAGTTTGCTGGTAGGATTAGCTTTCGCTGGGGTTGTTGGTGTGGGTTGGTTGGGAACAAACTTGATATTATCTCGTGGTGGAGATTCTTCAGATGATATCGCGCAACCTACACCCAGCGTTACACCAACGAATAATCAGCCAAGCGATCCGCTAGCGCAATATTCACCCGAAGAACGCGCACGTAAAGAAAAATTAAGCGATCGCCGTCAACAGTTGGGTATAGATTTCAACTTTTACGTTAACTTGGTAAATCAAGTCTTTTGGGAAAGAAATCCCAGTTTAAAAGGACGCAAATTAAGCGATAATCCTGAAGATAACAGTTTGCGTGCCGAGTGGGATAAAACAGCCGCCGAATTGTTAGATAAGCTTGCGCCACTGAGTAAAAATGCACGTCAGCAATTAGGAAATTATACAGCGGCACAACGCGATCGCGATAAAGCCCAAGTCAATAAAATCAACGTTGGTAGCCGTTCTTTATATGATTTAAGCGATGCTGCATTTTATCAGCAATTTCCCGAACAGCGAGGTAAAAACTTTACTAATACACCTATCGAACAAGTTTGGCAAGGATTTGTTAGTGATAAAGTTCAAGCGATCGTTTCAGGTACGGCTTTCCAGAAAGTTATATTTGATAAAGGTGCTAAGGATAAAACAGTTAGCGGTACTCTCAAAGCTGCTGATGGCAAAGTATTCATTGCCGAACTTGCCAAGAATCAATTAATGGATATTAAACTACAAGCAAATTCCCAAGTTTTGTTATCAGTTTATTCCCCCTCTGGCAAAATTAAATTATTAGAAGATTCGACAAAACGCACTTTATCAACCAAACTACCAGAAAACGGATATTATGAGTTTGTCGTCGTTTCCACTGCATCAAAACTACTAGATTATAAACTTAGTATCACTGCCGAAAATCCAGCACCACCACCATCCCCGACACCAACACCCACCGAAACTTCTACACCGATATTAACACCCACACCAACACCCACACCCACACCCACACTAAATCCAACATCAACACCAACACCCACGCCGATAAAAACACCCTAGTATCAATTAATTCGTAGTGAAACTCTGCGAACCTCTGCGTTTTCCTCAGCGTCCCTTTGCGTTTAAAATTCAACCTGAAATTGCTCCGATTTAACGCAAAAGTGAGTTATTTAAAACATCAAATCTGCGTATTTACAACTCCTAAACGTAATGCAATACGTTGATACTTTGTTGCATCATAAAAAGTACCTCTATGCATCACTTGTGAATTGTCCCAAAAGATAACATCACCTGGATGCCAAACATAAGAATAAACGGGAGTGCAATTTAAAACAGTTTGAAATAAATCATTCCAAAAATGTTTTCCCTCCTCTGGTTTATCTTCCATACCAACAGGAATCGCTGTATCTGAACCTAAATATAATCCTTTTTGACCAGTAACTTTGTGAGTAGACACAATTGGATGCACTTTCTGAGGAATATCAACAGGCGTTTTGTTACTTTTAGAAAACATTGGTGGTGCGTGATACAAAAACATCTTTTCTAGTTGCTGTTGATGTTCACGATCCAAATTATTATACGCTTCCACCATGTCGATAAACTCAGTTGTATGGGGTTGCCCATCCATCCCTTCCGGAGGTACTTCTACGCAATAAAGCATCACCACATAGAGTGCATTCATATCCAGTCCCTCTGTGCGTGGGACGCCATCTTTATCATGATGCCATTGCCAAGCAAACTTTCCTACCACCTCTTGAGCAAGTCCTTTTGGATTACCCAAAATATTCACATATTGACTTTGTAAATCTGGGCTAATATCTGGATCTAATGACTTAGAATAGCCACCAAACATTAAATCGCCAAACGTATTTCTAGCAAATTCTTCCAACTGCGAAGCGGTAAGATGTTGCTGTCTAACTACAACAACACCGTGTTCCCAAAGTGATTGCTTAAATTCACGTATTTGTAAGTTTGTCAGGTTAATTAAATTGCAATCCTGTAACACTTCAACTCCGAGTCTCGGATGCTGCTGTACTTGTTTATATTGAGTGATTGAAGTCATATATACTCCTTTTAATCGAAATCCGTCGGCAAATTTGGATCGCGGTGATGTTGAAAAAGTCGTGTAATTTGCGCTTGTGTCACACGTCCCAAAGATAATTGGGGAATATTATCTTCTGCAAAAAATCCTACTTCCTCAGTTTCGATACTTGGTGAAGCAGAACCACCAATTAATTCGCATAGAAAAAACAGCTTATAGACGTAATGTAGAAAAGGAGGATGTCCTTGTCTAGCTCGATCATAGACAGCCAAAACCTTCACGGCGCGGGTTAAATAACCAGATTCTTCATAAGTTTCTCTCACACTTACTTCACTTGGAGAATCACCGATATCAGCCCATCCACCAGGTAAAGTCCAACAGCCATCAGATCGTTCTTTAACTAATAATATCGTATCACCTTGAAAGACAACTCCGCGCACATCAACTTTCGGAGTAGCATAGCCGACATTACGAGCGAATAAATCCAGAATATAGCTTTGTTCTGTATTTGAGTAAGTCGATAAAATTTCCGCCGCAATTTTTTGCACTTGTTGAAAGCGCTGAAGATCAAAAGGATTTTCCGAATAAGTCAAACCATTTTGAGCGATCGCTTCTAACTTTTGCGCCCATTCCAGCCATTTTGGTTGCATAATTATCTCCTATAAATTCGCCCTCAGACTGGAAGTCTGGGGCTACACAAACCAAGCCTGCGAAGGCAGGCTTTATGAAGTCCGCGAAGGCGGACTTTGTTCGTATAGCCGCGACTTTAGTCGTCAGGCATTATTACGCGTCATCTAAAGCTACAATTCCGGGTAATTCCTTACCTTCAAGTAACTCCAAGCTGGCGCCACCACCGGTAGAAATGTGGCTCATTTGATCAGCTAAACCGACCTTTTCCACAGCCGCTACAGAGTCGCCACCGCCGATAATGGTGATAGCGCCTTTTTTGCTGATATCGGCTAAAGTGTGAGCGATCGCTTCTGTACCTGCGGCAAACTTATCAAACTCAAAAACGCCCATCGGACCATTCCAAATCACCGTCTTGCAGTCAGCAAGGGCTTCTTGGAACACTTTTATTGAGTCGGGACCAATATCCAAACCCATCCAACCATCGGGGATATTTTCAATGCTGACGGTTTGAGAATTGGCATCAGCAGCAAATTTATCTGCTATAACCACATCTGTAGGAAGCAGCAAGTCAACACCGCGTTCTTTGGCTTTAGCTTCCAAAGATTTTGCTAATTCTAGTTTGTCATCTTCCACCAAAGACTTACCGACATTCAAACCACGGGCTTTGTAGAAGGTGAAAATCATTCCCCCACCGATGATTAGCTTGTCGCATTTTTCCAGTAGTGCTTCAATCACACCGATTTTACTGGAAACTTTGGAACCGCCGATAATTGCTGCTAAAGGACGTTGAGGATTAGCGATCGCACTTTGCAAGTATTGCAATTCCTTTTCAATCAAATATCCCCCAACCGAAGGGCTGAGATATTTAGTCACACCTTCGGTAGATGCGTGGGCGCGGTGTGCTGTGCCAAAAGCATCATTAACATACAAATCAGCATTTGCGGCGAGTTTTTTCGCAAATTCTGGATCGTTTTTCTCCTCTTCTTTGTAGAAGCGGACATTTTCTAGCAACAGAACCTGTCCATTTTGCAATGCTCCCACTGTTGCCGCAACTTCATCACCGATGGAGTCATCAGTTTTGACGACTTCTTGCCCTAGCAACTCCGACAAGCGCTTTGCAACTGGGGTTAGGCGTAATTTGTCATCCACGCCTTTAGGACGCCCAAAATGGCTAACTAGAATCACTTTAGCGCCCTTCTGTGTCAAATCCTGGATAGTTGGCAGCGCGGCGCGAATGCGAGTATCGTCTGTGATGTTGCCTGCATCGTCTACAGGCACATTAAAGTCAACCCGCACCAAAGCGCGTTTGCCGGATAAATCAGAAGCGGATAAATTTGCTAAAGTTTTTTTGGACATAAGTTATAAACCTCGCGATCGCCTTTTTGTTATTTTTTGTAAGTAGAGCCATTCCAGATTTTACCGGAGTAAGGGCTACGCAGGTGAATCAGATGTTCAAAACAGTTTTATTTCCACTCGATCAAAGCCGGGAAGCGCGGGAAGCCGCTGACGTGGTTGCCAACGTCGTGCAAAAGTACGGTAGTCGCTTAGTGCTGCTGTCTGTTGTCGAAGAACCCAACCCAGAAGCACCAACTACAGATCCCATGATGTCACCGGAAGCGGTTGCCAAACTGCTGCAAGGTGCCCAAGCTTTATTTTCACAGCAAGGCATTCAAGCCGAAACCATCGAAAGAAAAGGCAACCCTGCCTTTACAATTTGTGACGTTGCTGATGAAATTAATGCCAATTTAATCATCATGGGCTGTCGCGGACTAGGCTTGACTGAAGAAGGAGCGACAGATAGCGTCACC
>CASBQA010000299.1 GCA_949127635.1 Nostocales cyanobacterium PMM_0069
GGTACGAAGGGAGGCAATGGCAGCGATTTGAATTAGCTCCAGCAGGCAGTGCTTCACCCAATGGTGGCATTAGTGCTGTATCGCGCATCCCCAACAGCATGGAAGTCTGGTGGGTGGGTGCAAATGGCTCTGTACAAGATGCCTATTGGTACGAAGGGAGGCAATGGCAGCGATTTGAATTAGCTCCAGCAGGCAGTGCTTCACCCAATGGTGGCATTAGTGCTGTATCGCGCATCCCTAACAGTATGGAAGTCTGGTGGGTGGGTGCAAATGTCTCTGTACAAGATGCCTATTGGTACGGGTAAAGCAAATGCCATTAGCGATTAGTTGTATTAACCGTAATTTGTAGCGCGATGCCGATCTTGTAGGGTGCGTTAACCAAGTGTAACGCGCCAATCCCCCTGCAAACACTCAAAATAAAGCTCAAATGCTGTAGAATGAGGTACGGATGAAATTTAGAACGTGCCGTGAGTGAAACCGTCTATATTGAAACCAGTGTTATTGGTTATCTGACAGCAAGATCGACCAAAAACCTGATTATTGCTGGTAATATCGAAACGACACGGGACTGGTGGGAATTTCGTCGAAACGACTTTATTATTTACACTTCGGAGGCTGTCCTAGACGAAGTAGCTAAGGGAGATACAGCGATCGCCGCTCAACGACTGGAAATTCTGCGTGATTTTCCTTTGTTGGCATTGAATGAAGCTGTACAAGGTTTAGCCGCACAATTCCTGACCCGGAGTAATCTGCCTCCAAAAGCGAAAGTTGACGCAATCCACATTGCTGCCGCTTAAGCGAAGCAGGCTTAGATATACCAAAAGGGCATCTAGCCCCAGAGCCAGAACTAACCTTGTATGCTCGTCTTCTTTCAGAACGGGACGATGCCTACCCTTATTATAATGCTTTGCTGAGTAGCCTTAATAGCTTTTGTAATGCACTTGAACTTAGTCATAAAAAACTAAACTACGATCGCTCTCTGGGTTAACAAAGATAATATTACATTGGTGTATAGGTCTGAAATTTTTATTAATTTTTTTCAAAGCTTTTCTCATTTTGCCTTAAGGGGATTTGCTAGGTATTGCCAGGAAAAGATCTAAATATAAGGCAAAAATTTAACAAATAATTTAGATAAGTTAAATCATTGCCATTAATCAAGTGCTGGCAAAAGAGAAAATTCTCTAAAGCTTTTGGCTAAAAGTCGATTCGTTCATTCACAGTATAAATCAGAGCTAATCTTTAACCTTGGTTTATACGCTAGGGTGGAAATGAAAAGGACACTTGCGCTTTTGGGGCAGAGTGTATCCTAACTTACAAAGTTTAGAAGGCGTACAAACAGCTGGTGTGAAGGTATCATTCATGAGCGAATTTGTCCTAGAACAACAAAATAAAGCGGCACAAGAGCAGCAAAAACCCAAGGAAATGATTCGTCGCTTGGTGTGGAAAATTTGTGTAGCCACCTTAATTTTGATGGCAATAGGCAGTGCCACCCGCGTGATGAATGCTGGACTCGCTTGCCCAGATTGGCCCTTGTGCTACGGGGAACTTGTGCCAGCTAAACAAATGAATTTCCAAGTTTTTCTGGAGTGGTTTCACAGATTAGATGCTTCGTTGATTGGATTGAGTGCGATCGCTCTTGCCACATTAAGCTGGTGGCATCGTCGATATGTACCCAGATGGCTTCCTTGGGCTTCTCTTTTTTCACTGTTTTTAATTGTCTTCCAAGGCATTTTGGGTGGACTCACCGTTACTCAACTTTTGCGCTTTGATATCGTTACGGCGCATTTGGCAACGGCATTGTTATTTTTCATTACTCTACTAGTTATTGGCACGGCACTCGCCCCCTACCAAGGAACTGGAACTGTTGGTAAGTTGCCTTGGGTAAGTTTAACCGCCGCTATTTTGGTTTATCTACAAAGTTTGCTTGGTGCTTTGGTAGGATCTCGCTGGGCACTACATCAATGTTTTGGCGGTTCTCAACTTTGTGCTGTAATGTACAGTCATATCGGTGGGGTGGTGCCGCCAACTGTCGCAACTTTGGCTGTAGTATTTCTCTCGTTGCGTACACCAGCACTACATCCAGCTTTGCGGCAATTAGCTAAGATAACTGCTGGACTGCTATTTTTACAGATTTTGTTGGGAGTTGCCACTTTTAAGTTACATCTCCAAGTCGAGCTACTTACCGTTTCTCACCAACTTATCGGCGCCTGTTTGCTGGGTACTTTGGTAATTTTCACGGTTCTCTCATTGCGTGATTTGGCTAATAGTCGTGGTATGAATGCTTACTCATCTGTAGATGGAGTGAATCCATAACTAAGAAGGCAAGTGCTAAAAGTCTGTCTTTTTGTTGGACTATGAAAGCCAGAGACAAGCAAAATAGCACAGAAATTTTTGAACAAATAAGGAATTAGGGCAAACATGATTGAGACTAATGTCTCGAAGCACCACCAAACATTTCCCCAAGTTATTCAAAGTTACTATCAGCTGACTAAGCCTCGGATTATTCCGCTGCTATTGATTACTACTGCTGGTAGTATGTGGATTGCCGGTGAGGGAAAAGTAGATCCATTGCTGTTGTTAGTAACTCTAACTGGTGGTACTTTGGCAGCTGCTAGCGCTCAAACGATTAATTGTATCTATGACCGAGATATTGATTATGATATGGAGCGCACGCGCCATCGCCCTTTGCCTTCGGGTAAAATACAGCCTCGCGATGCTTTGATTTTTGCGATCGCTCTTGCTGTGATTTCTTTGGGTCTGCTGACGGTATTTGCCAATTTACTAGCCGCAATGCTGGCAATGTCTGGTATTGTGTTTTATATTCTGGTCTACACTCACTGGCTAAAACGCTCTAGTACCCAAAACATCGTCATTGGAGGAGCTGCGGGAGCGATCCCGGCGCTGGTTGGTTGGGCGGCTGTTACGGGAACTTTAAGTTGGGTTGCTTGGTTACTTTTTGCCATCGTCTTTGTCTGGACACCTCCCCATTTCTGGGCTTTGGCGTTGATGATTCGGGATGATTACGCAAAAGTAGGGATACCAATGTTACCAGTTGTGGCGGGCAATGAAGCGACGGTGCGGCAAATTTGGTTTTACTCGCTGGTTTTGGTACCAACCACACTGCTGTTAGTTTATCCGTTACACGCCACGGGAATTGTGTATGCTGCGATCGCACTTGCTTTGGGAGGATTATTTCTTCTCAAAGCTTGGCGTTTGTTACACAATCCAGGGGATCGCACTTTGGCTAAAGATTTATTTCTCTATTCCATCTCTTACATGATGCTGTTGTGTCTGAGTATGGTGATTGATAGTCTTGCTTTGACTCATCGTGTAATTAGTTTTGTGGCAAGTCAGTTGCATTTGGTTAGCTAATTGGCGGAAATAAACTGATTGTCGTCAAGGACACGGTAGGCGATCGCCAAAAAAATGTGCGTTTCCTAACTGCTTTGAAAACGCCAAAAAAGGCTCAAGCATTAATTACTGCTTGAGCCTTTTCTAAATTCAATTAACTTAAAACTGAATCTTTAACGCTTAGTAACGATTGCGGGAGGAGTTGTAACCGCCACCGCCACCGCCACCGCCACGATTACCACCACCGAAAGAACCTCTGTCTTCCTTGGGTTTAGCTTTGTTAACTTTGAGATCGCGTCCCATCCATTCAGCACCATCAAGCGCTTCGATGGCAGCTGTTTCTTCAGCTTCTGAACCCATTTCTACAAAAGCAAAGCCGCGTAAACGACCTGTTTCACGGTCGGTAGGCAACTGAACACGTTTTACAGAACCATATTCTGCAAAAACAGTACTCAGAGCGTCTTGTGTAACCTCATAAGAAAGGTTACCTACATAAATAGACATAGATTGTCTCCAAAATCATGAGTGTGCGGAGATTTAGATTTCGGAGAGAAGTCTGTAAACACCAAAAGAAGAATACCAGTCAATGCTAAAAACAAACGCTGTCGCCGAATTAATTCTCATATTGATGATAGCATAACGAGTAACTTTTCAGGGGAAGGTACGAAAAATATCATGAAATGTGTACTTTCGGGCGTAGGTGCTTATAAGGCTTGTCGCAAGACATCACTTGGAAAAATAGTAATTTAAGTTGGTAGATGAAGAATTTTTTCGTGCGATCGCCCTAATTATTGCTTAAATATATCACTAAGAATATAAAAGACGTAGAGACGTAGCACTTGGTAGTCTCTTGGTTTCGGGCAACGCATAATAAAAGAGCGATCGATGTCTTTTGGCATTTTTGCTAACCTAGTTAATGAAGGGTTGATTACCCAGCCATTTGCTGAGTGGGTAAAAGAGGTTTAACATGGCTCATTTAAATCTGCGACGTCCGGAAAATGTCACCGGCGATTTTTATGTCGATACTTCCTGTATTGATTGTGACACCTGTCGCTGGATGGCTCCGGAAGTGTTTGTTGAAGTTGGTGAACAATCGGCAGTTCATCATCAACCAGGTAATGAAACGGAACGATTGGCTGCACTACAAGCTATGTTGGCTTGTCCAACAAGTTCCATTGGTACAATCGAGAAACCGCAAGATATCAAATACGCTCAATTGAGTTTTCCAATTTTAGTTGCCGAAAATGTTTACCACTGCGGTTATCATTCGGAAGATTCTTTTGGTGCTGCTA
>CASBQA010000300.1 GCA_949127635.1 Nostocales cyanobacterium PMM_0069
AGAAAAAGGTGCAGATGCTTATTTAGCTAAACCATTTAACGATCGCGAACTTCTGGCTGAGGTGCGAAATCTTTTAGCTTTGAAAGAAAATGAACGCCGAGTTTTGGAGTTAAATACTTACCTGACAGAATCGGTGCTTAAGCGCTTTTTACCGAGTGCTTTGGTGCAAAAAGCTGCAATGGGAGATTTAGCCCTGGATTTGCGACCGGAACCGCGTTTGATTACAGTTTTGTTTAGTGATATTGTGGGTTTTACCCAACTATCAAACACCCTCAGGTCGCGACGTGTAGCAGAATTGCTGAATGAATATTTAGAATCAATGACCAAAGTGATCTTTGAAAATGGCGGCACCATCGATAAATTTATGGGAGATGCTATCTTAGCTTTATATGGTGCGCCAGAAGAACTAACGCCTAATGAACAGGTGCGTCGGTCGATCAACACAGCAAGAGGAATGCATCGCTCATTAAATGAGTTAAACCAGCGTTGGCGAGAACAAGGTATATTTGACTCCGACGGACGTAATGGCTTACAGTTTCGCTGTGGTATCCACCAAGGTACAGCAGTTGTCGGGATGTTTGGTAGCGCCCAACGTGCCGATTATACTGCAATTGGTCCGAGTGTAAATATTGCCTCTAGATTGCAAGTTGCTGCTCTTCCTGGTACTATCCTGGTTTCTGCTGCGGTTGCAGATTATTTGGATGAAGATGAAATAATTAAAGGTAGCCCGCTAGAACTTAAAGGAATTGATGAAACAGTTTTGACGTTTGTTGTCAAAGCAGAAATAACTGTTAGGAGTTAGTGGTTAGGAGTTGTAGAGACGTTCCGCCGGAACGTCTCTACTAAAGTTAGGAAAACGGAGTAGGAGTTAGGAGTTAGTGGTACAACCAACAACTATCAACCAAGAACCAACCATCAACTATCTAATATGACTCAATCGGTTGACCAAACTTCAATAACAGATGTAACATCAAGGCGACACAACGATCCGCCGGGTTTGTGGGTTGCTGTACTCACCAGTTCAGTTGCATTGCATTTGCTGTTGTTCTGGCTAATGCGCTATAATAATGCGTTTAGTCTGTGGTTTCCACGAGATAGTGAAGCAATTATTCCGATTGAGGTTATCGAGATTTCTCCAACAGCATCACAAAATAAACCAGTAAAACGGCAATTAAAAGCTAAAACAGTCTCTCCACCATCCGCAAATCAACAGTCTTCAACAGTCACGGCAAGAAATGAAAATTCTGATGGGATAAATTTTGCTGCGATTCGCAAACAGAGACAAAGAAACACTTTTGTCTCTAAACCTAATACTCAACTCGTTCCTAAACAATCAGTTTCCACACCGAAGCCGATATTCTCACCAACACAGAGTCAGCCAATTAGTGAAGATTCACAAATTCCAAGTCGCAGAACTCCCCGTCAGCCAATTAGTGAAGATTCACAAACTCCCAGTCGCAGAACTCCGCGTCAGCCAATTAGTGAAGATTCACAAATTCCCAGTCGCAGAACTCCGCGTCAGCCAATTAGTGAAGATTCGCAAACTCCAAGTCGCAGAACTCCACGTCAGCCAATTAGTGAAGATTCACAAACTCCAAGTCGAAGAACTCCACAACCGGCAACAGGGGTAGGAATAATAGCTATTTCGCGTTTTTTAACTCCAGATGAACTAACTCCAGACGAACAGAGGATTTTGATCCGAGATTCTTTACCCAAAGGTCTAATCTTACCGGAACATATAGGTAGTAACCAAAAACAAATTGACTCGGTTTCTATCAAGCCTAATTTGGATCTCCCAGATAAAGAATTTTTAACTACCTTGGTGATTGATAAAGCTGGCAATTTAGTCCAAGTTGTAGTTGAAGATCCAGCGATCGCACCAGCGCAAAGAGGCAAATATCAACAAGTCGCTAACTTTATTTTCCAAGGCGATAAATTTCAGCCTGCTCGCTCTACAAATGGTACACCAGTACCAGAATTGGTTAATCGCTTTGTGCGCGTCAAAATACAGCGTCGTTAATTTTGATTAATTGCTTGAACTATTATCACGCATTGTGTTATATTATTTAAGTTGGAAACTAGCGGGCGTAGTTTAGTGGTAAAACTTTAGCCTTCCAAGCTAATAATGCGGGTTCGATTCCCGCCGCCCGCTTTATAGAAACTCTAGATTAATTTCAGTTTATGACCTGTTAAAAATGGTAAAGGTTAAAGCGAAAATTTTACCAAAGACGAACAGCATCCCCAAACCGTTCTGCTTTACTAGGATAGGACTTACGCACACCTTAAGATAAAACAAGACTTTGAGATTGCTTCCTTACGTCGCAATGACGGAAATTCGTAGTACGTGGGTAAGTCCTGTAGGAATTAATTAATATCTCTGCTATATCGGTGAAGAATACAGCAGAGATAATACTATTTTTAACCGAAGCGACCGCTAATGTAATCTTGGGTTGCCTTCTGTTTGGGGTCATTGAAAATTAATTCTGTTTTGTCGAATTCCACCAAATAGCCCATACGAGCACCTTTTTCTGTGGGTTCAACGTTGAAAAACGCTGTGACATCTGCCACCCGTGTAGCTTGTTGCATGTTGTGGGTGACGATGACGATGCTATATTGCTCTTTGAGCTCATTAATCAGTTCTTCAACTCTGAGGGTGGATAGGGGGTCAAGTGCCGAACAAGGTTCATCCATGAGGATAACATCTGGCTGTACAGCGATCGCTCGCGCAATACACAAGCGTTGCTGTTGTCCACCCGACAAAGATAAACCACTTTGCTTGAGTTTATCCTTGACTTCATCCCACAAAGCTGCTTTTCTGAGGCTGGTTTCTACCAATTCATCCATATCACCTTTGTAGCCGTTAATTTTTGCGCCAAAAGTGATATTGTCATAAATTGATTTGGGAAATGGGTTTGGTCTTTGAAACACCATTCCAATCCGACGTCGCACTTCTACTGGATCGACGTCTGGTGCGTACAAGTTCTTCCCACAGTAAAAAATCTTTCCTTCTGCCCGAAAGCTGTCAATTAAGTCGTTTAAGCGGTTGTAGCATCGTAACAAAGTACTTTTACCACAACCAGAGGGACCAATAAAGGCTGTCGCCTTGTTTTTTGGGATATCTAGCCAAATATCTTTTACAGCTAGGAAATCGCCGTAATAAACGTTGACACCCTCTGTGCGTAATACTGTGTCTGTGTCTTTTACCGTATCGATGTTAGTAGTCATAAAAAAGGAAGGTTTAAGTTTTGTAAAATAGGGTTGTAAGCACCCATCGTCACCAGGCATCAAATGTTTCCATTGCTATATCAAAATCTTCCTCTAGGAAGATGTCAATAAAGCAGCTATTTTTCCAAATTCTGAATGATATCAATTCGCGCAACTGACTAAGCTTTCTGACGAGTCGCCCAACGAGTGATGATGCTGGTTAATAAAACCAACAGCACTAATATTAAAGAAGCTGCCCAAGCTAGTGACTGCCAATTTTTAAATGGAGAGATAGCATAATTGTAAACCAAAACAGCAAGGGAAGCTGTGGGTTTGAATAAGCCATCGGGCCAGAAGGGAGAAAATAAAGCTGTGAAAAGTAGTGGTGCTGTTTCTCCAGATGCGCGGGCGATCGCTAGCGTCGAGCCGGTTACAATTGCTGGTAAAGCTGCTGGTAACACGACCTGCGATACTGTTTGAAATTTAGTCGCACCAATACCTACAGCTGCTTGTCGCAAATCTTGTGATACTAATTGTAAAGCTTCGTCTGTCGTTCGCAGAATAATTGGTAACATCAAAATTGACAGAGCTGCGCCTCCAGCTAAAGCGGAGTAGGAACCTAACCCCAGCTTAAGGAATGTGAGAACCAAAATCCCATAAGCAAATACCCCCGCAATAATTGAGGGAACTCCACTGAGAACGTTAGTAGCAAAACGTATTGTACGCGCTGTCTTTCCAGAGCTAAACTCTGTCAAATAAATTGCCGCCATCACTCCCACCGGGATGCTAATTGCTGCGGCAATTCCTACCATTAAAATTGTTCCCAAAATGGCATTCCCAAAGCCGCCACCTTTTCTTAGAGGTGGTGGTGGTAATTCAGTAAATACACTGATATTTAGACTACTAAATCCTTGAAAAAGAACGTAACCTAGTACCGCAACCAGCGGTATAACCGCCATAGCCACACAAATAAAGGCGACAACGGTCATAATTGTGTTAAACATCGTCCTGGGAGACGAAGGAGCGCGAGTCAAGCTACCGCTGCTGTATCCAGATTGAGAATTGCCGGAAATATTATAAGTCATGATTTAATACCAATTATCTACAGCCGCTTGACTCGGAGAACGACTAACTCTGCCAAAATGTTAACAATCAGCGTCAACACAAATAAAACTAAGGCAGCGTACATTAAAGATGCAACTTGCAAACCACCAGCTTCCGCAAATTGGCTGGCAAGTAGAGAAGAAATTGTATTTGCCCCGGCAAATAGGGAGGGACTAATGTTGTTGGAGTTACCAATCAACATGGTGACAGCCATAGTTTCGCCCATCGCTCGACCAAGTGCAAGCATGACAGCACCGACAATCCCAGAAAAAGCTGCTGGGATGAGAACTTGCAAAATCGTTTCCCAACGAGTTGCTCCCAACCCGATAGATGCTTGACGCAAGCTAGGAGGCACAGAAATCAACGCATCGCGGGAAATCGCGGTAATAATCGGCAAAGTCATGATTGCAAGGATAAATCCCGCAATCAATAAATTTGGACCTGTAGGTGCAGTGCTAAAGATTGGCAAAAAGCCAAAAGAAGCATTCAGCCATTTTCCGAAGCTGGTTAAGGGGGGAACCAAGACGAAAATACCCCAGATGCCATAGACAACGCTGGGAATTGCTGCTAGCAGTTCTACTAAGAAAACTAGTACTAGCTTGACTTTCGGTGGGAGAAAATTCTCGCTGAGGATAACAGCGGTACCAACACCAATGGGCACCGCTAGCAACAAACCGATAAATGAACTCATGAGAGTTCCGTAAACTTGAGGTAGTACGCCATAATCATCATTGACTGGGTTCCAAGCGCTTTTACCTAAGAAACTCAGACCAAATTTTTGGATTGCTGGGATAGCTCCCACGAATACTTGGAATGCTATCCATAATAAAGTAAATGCGATCGCGAAAGCAAAAATGCGAGTCAGCCAAACAAAGCCAATATCTAGTGACTTTTCTGTTTGCGATCGCTGTCTAAGTCCTGATGGAATATTCTGAGATTGTGTGGTCATAAAGACGCAAAAATCAAATAGTTGCGAAAATGCGGGAGCGAACCTTTATTAGTCAATGGTCAATGGTCAATGGTGTAAAAACTCTTGACTTTGGACTTTGGACTTTGGACTCTTGAATGAGTGACTTATTTGCTAGCGCTGTTATTGTTGGTAGCTCCAACAGATATTTTATAATCTGGGCTGATGACATCGGCTGCTGCTGCTACTTTAGTAACCACCGTTGCAGGTAAAGGAACATATCCCAATTCTTGAGCTTGTTTCTGACCATCAGTCAAGCCATACTCAATCATTGCTTCTACCGCTTTGGCTTTTGCTGCATCAGCATATTTCTTATGAACTAAAATCCATGTGTAGGTAACGATAGGATAAGAATCTGCGCCTTCTGGATCGGTAATAAAAGCACGTAAGTCTGCTGGTAAAGCTACTGATTCTAAGGTTTTGGCTGCGGACTTGTCGTCAGCTACAACTATTTTGCCAGCCTTGTTTTCCAATGCCGCAAACTTGAGTCCAGTTTGTTTGGCATAGCCGTACTCAGTGTAACCAATTGAACCTTGAGTTTGTGCAATTTGAGCTGTCACGCCTTCATTACCCTTTGCGCCAACTCCCACGGGCCATTTTACACTTTTACCATCGCCAACTTTAGTTTTCCATTCTGGGCTGATAGCACTGAGGTGTTTTGTAAACACGCCTGTGGTACCGCTACCATCAGAACGATAGACTACTGTGATTGGCTGTTTGGGAAGTTTTGCACCGGCATTTGCTTTAGCGATCGCTGGATCGTCCCAAGACTTAATTTTGCCGAGTAAAATATCTGTGTAAACTGCCCGTGGTAGCTTTAGGTCTGGAACATCTGGTAAATTATAAGCTAAAACAATGCTACCAGCTGTCATTGGCAGCAAAATTACACCCTGGTCTGCGGGTATCTTCTTGATTTCTTCATCCTTCATCGCGACGTCACTGGCACCAAAGTCTACAGTACCTTTGGTAAATTGTTCCACACCAGCGCCGCTACCAACTGACTGATAGTTTACTTTGAGGGTTGGGTATTTTTTGTTTAACGCATCAAACCAACTCAAATAAAGCGGTGCTGGGAAAGATGCACCGGCACCAGTTAAGGTTACACCTGCACCCAAATCCAATTTGCCAGCGCTAGAAGCAGTAGTCTCAGTAGCAGTACCAGAAGGTGATTCTTTTGTGCCTGGATTTTCTGCGGTTTGCTGTCCGCCACAAGCTGCTAGGCTCAATGACAGTGCTAACACTGGTACTGAACTTATTAAACGAGTAATTTTGTTTACATTAAACAGGGATAGCATTTTGTCGATTTTATCGAAATTTTTAGGTAGGCGTTTCTAAGATACCGCCCTAGGGTAAACAGAAGGTTAACAAACTAAAAATAGTTAGTTTGTCTATGTTGAAAATCTAAAATTCAATTATATCACTACACAATAAAAATGAGTATCAAATAATACTTTTTTAAGTAATTACAACTTTAGCGTCACAAATTAGCGTTTTTGGTTTAGAGCGATCGCATTACCGAGAGGCGCAAATAGATGGCTGAAGGTGATAGAATATAAAATATTTATTTGAAGAATGGCGATCGCGCTTGTTTGCTTTTTAACTATCGCAACCCAAAAGCGCTAATTGCCAAAGAACTTATAAATTATTCTTAATTAAAAGTATTAATACTCATACAGCTTGTTGCTTTTAGCGATCGCTATTGTCTTGTAAATGTTTCCTGCTTCCAATCAATTACTATGGTCGATGATTGGCTTACTCCTGACAATAGGTGGCACCTTCCTAGAAGCTTATGGTATCACTTTACCTTGGAGTTGGAGTCAGCATGGAATTGAAACTTTTTCTTTAGGTGTTAAATATCAAGTTGGTGCAGTATTGCTGGTAGGTTGTTTAGGAGGCAAAAATGCTGGTGCGCTATCGCAAATTGCCTACTTGGTTATGGGGTTGACTTTGTTACCAGTTTTTGCTGACGGTGGGGGTATCGGTTATGTCAAAGAGTCTCAATTTGGCTATCTGTTGGGCTTTATTCCTGGAGCTTGGATTTGTGGCTTCTTAGCTTTTAAAGCTAGACCTCGACTAGAAACTCTAGCTTTTAGTTGTTTTTGTGGCTTGTTAATTGTCCACATTTGCGGTATTACTTATTTAATTTTCAGATATATTTTTCACTTTCAAGGCACAGAAACTCTACCTTTAATGATGCAAGCAATCCTCACATACTCCTGGTTTGCTCTACCAGGTCAATTAGCTGTAGTCTGCGCCGTCACTGTAATAGCATATCTATTACGACACTTAATGTTTTATTAGTTCAACGTCATTTGTTGTTTGTCAAAAGCTCATGACCAATAACTAATGAAACTTGACTTTTGACACTTGACTAACTTGCCATGCGTTTAAAAAACCGCTTCTTTTGGATTGCTGCCTTTGTAATTGTTATCTTAGACCAACTGACGAAAAACCAAGTAGTATCAGCCGCAAAATCTTGGCAGTTGGAAACTATAATCGAATCAAAAACAGGAAATATAATATATAGACCTACTTTGGCACTCATACAGGGGATATTTCATTTTACCTACGTCAAAAACGATGGTGCAGCTTGGAGTATACTAAGTGGGCATATAGATTTATTACGCTTTTTATCATTAGCAGTAAGTTTAGTTTTGATCGGGGTGGCTTGCTTTGGTTCAGCCTTAAATTTTTGGGATCAACTAGGCTATGGCTTTATTTTAGGTGGAGCGATGGGCAATGGGATCGATCGCTTTATTTTAAGTTACGTAGTTGATTTTCTCGATTTTCGATTGATCAACTTTCCTGTATTTAATGTGGCAGATTCATTTATTAGTATCGGCATTGTTTGCCTGCTGATTTCCTCGTTTCAAAAAACACCAGCTTCAAGTAAGCGATCGCCTTAACATTCCTTCGTAGTGAGGACTGAAGTCCTCATCTTAATTCTCTCATAACTAAAGCCTGCTTACTTTTTTGGAGAACCCCAAGAGTAAGCAGGCTTAATTTTCGATCTGACCTTTTTCGTCATGACCCTGATAAACACCAATACGCTTGGTGTTAAGGAATTGGTATCAGCAAAAATTGTATGTAGAGACGTAGCACTGCTACGTCTTTACGAGGATTTGATGGTCAACACGATCTTTAAATGCCACCATTGCTTAATAATCGGCACTCACACAAACCGATTATTCCGTGGTGGCAAGAATACGATTATGTTTGAATTAGCGTGGAGCTAACTGTGAGCCATCAGTAGGAAGTTGTTCCGAACCTGAATTTGGAAGTGTACTTGGAGAACTCGTACTTGGTTCGATTGTGCTGCCTGGGGTGGTCGAATCAGGAGTTATCGTGCTGCCTGGAACTGGAGTGATTTTAGTTGGGCTACTCGACGAGTCAGGACTTGTAGTGCTACCTGGAGTGCTGTTTTCCGGAGTTGTGGTGCCGGGAGTGGCACCATCAGGCTCCGTTGTGCTACCTGGGGTACTCGAATCAGGACTTGTCGTGCTACCTGGAACTGGAGTGATTTTGTTTGGGCTACTCGAATCCGGACTTGTAGTGCTACCTGGAGTACTGTTTTCAGGAGTTGTGGTGCCGGGAGTGGCACCCTCAGGCTCCGTCGTGCTACCTGGGGTACTCGAATCAGGAGTTGTCGTGCTGCCTGGAACTGGAGTAATTTTGGTTGGGCTACTCGAATCAGGAGTTGTAGTGCTTCCTGGACTGGTCGTGTCAGGAGTTGTAGTGCTTCCTGGGGTATTGGTGTCAGGACTCGTTTCAGGAGTTGTAGTGGTTCCTGGGCTGGTCGTTTCAGGAGTTATCGAGTTGCTGGGAGTGCTGTTTTCCGGAGTTGTGGGAGCTGGTGCGGTTGGCTTGGCTGGAGTGTTTGGAGTGGCTCCAGCGGCGTCTTTTTGACAACGGGAATTCAGTGGGAAATCTTTACACAAAATTTCCATAGCATCGGCATTCAGCTTGATCTCCGTTGGCGAGGTGCTTGTAGATTGGCTTATTAGTTGCTTTGATTCTGGAAATTTGGATGATTGGGCAACAGCAACATTACTGGTAACTGCTAGGGTAAAGGCTGTACCTATTAGGGTCAGGTATTTTCCCTTCATGTTATTTAACCTCAACGGAACACTGCGCCCATTTAATCAAACAATATAGTTTATAAAATCTTCCTAAATGAAGATGTATATTTTGAATTTAAAATATGTGTAGATGCTAAAGCTATAAAATTTACAGAAATTGTATCAGTATTAGTAGTTGTTATCAACACAACTTCAAATAACTATATTTTGTTCGGAAACCAAATATAGTTGACGAAATAGGGATTAGAGAATTTGGACAAGAATTATTGCTTAGGTAAAAATGTCATAAGCTTAACAAGCTCACTACGATCGCCTGATATGGTATTGGTATCAGATAAAAATCCCATAATTCCGTACAGCCAAATTCTACTTTGGCTTATGAGTAAAATGGTGAAATGCCAGCATCTGCTGTGCTGTTCGCAATGTTTTCTTGACTAACTAACCGTGGTGTGATATAGCCAATGAGTTCCCCCCACCCTCCTCAAAAGCCAAAAACTTTGCTTGGTCAGGTGACTCAAGCAGTACAAACAATTCAAGCGAGAGTAGATTTTTCCAAACTAGCGCTGCGACCTAATGCCAGAGTACCAGAATTATTGGTGCAGGATTCGGGGGCGGATAAGGCGGAGGTATATCCATTATTAGGCGATCGCTACGTATTAGGTCGCAGTTCTAAATCCTGCGATATCGTCATCCGCAACCCAGTTGTCAGCCAAATTCATCTGTCACTGTCGCGGGATTCTAGTCAACGAACTCCCGTTTTTATCATCAAAGATGAAAACTCAACTAATGGCATTTATCGCGGCAAACGTCGCGTCACTTCCCTAGAACTACGACACGGTGACACCTTCACCCTCGGTCCACCAGAACTAGCCGCTTCCGTGCGGTTGCAATACGTCGATCCACCACCTTGGTATGTAAAAGCTGCCACATGGAGTGCTTGCGGTGTCGGTGGAGCCACAGCGTTATTCGCCTTGGTAATTGGTGTAGAATGGCTAAAATTCTCGGTTAGACCTTTACCCACAGCCACCCGTGCCCCGGTAATCGTTTACGCTCGTGATGGACAAAAACCATTACGCGAACCTCGCTCTACTTCTCACATCGACAAAAAGCGGTTAGAAGACTTTGGTCCTTATTTGCCCTCTGCTATAGTAGCCTCAGAAGATAGTCGTTATAATTGGCACTTCGGGGTTGATCCATACGGAATTTTGCGAGCAGTATTAATTAATAGCCGCAGTGGAGATGTGCAGCAAGGTGCTAGTACTGTAACTCAGCAAGTCGCCAGAAGTTTGTTTCGCGAATATGTCGGCAGCCAAGATTCCCTTGGGCGAAAATTGCGAGAGGCTGTAGTTGCTCTGAAGTTAGAAACGTTTTACAGTAAAGATGAAATTTTACTGACTTATTTAAATCGGGTATTTTTGGGAGTGGATACCTCCGGCTTTGAGGATGCGGCTCGATTTTACTTTGATAAGTCGGCAAAAGAATTAACTTTGGCAGAAGCAGCGACGTTGGTAGGAATTTTACCCGCTCCCAATGGCTTTGATTTTTGTGGAGAAAGCAAGAATAAATTAGAAGCGATCGAATATCGCAATCGCGTGCTGAAGCGGTTGCTGGAGATGGGGAAAATCAAACAAGAAGAGTATAATCGCGCTAGGCGATCGCCTATCGAAGTTAGTCCCAAAGTTTGCGAACAGCAAGCGAAAACAATTGCACCCTATTTCTATAGTTATGTCTTTCAAGAACTCAAATCGATTTTGGGTGAAGAGTTAGCCACAGAAGGCAACTTTATTATAGAAACTCAGCTAGATCCAGCAATTCAAACCCAAGCTGAAGCTGCATTGCGGAATTCTGTCAACAATGGTGGCTCAAGTTTTCGTTATTCTCAAGGTGCAGTGGTGACTCTTGATTCTAGCACTGGTGCGATATTGGCGATGGTAGGGGGAATAGATTACAAAAAAA
Source organism: Nostocales cyanobacterium PMM_0069 (assembly GCA_949127635.1). GTDB lineage: Bacteria > Cyanobacteriota > Cyanobacteriia > Cyanobacteriales > Nostocaceae > Hassallia. The sequence goes on from CASBQA010000300.1 coordinate 11,311, forward strand.
GTCAGTTTAATCGTGCTATCCAGGCAAAAAGACAACCCGGTTCTACTTTTAAACTTTTTACTTACACTGCTGCCATTGAGCAAGGAATTTCTCCTGGAAGAAGTTATTCGTGCGATTCTTTGCGTTGGCAAGGTTTTACTTACAAACCTTGTCGCAGTGGTGCAGGTGGCAGTTATGATATTGCTACCGGTCTTGCGCTTTCCGAAAACCCGATTGCTTTACGAGTTGCCAAAGAAATCGGCTTGAATAAAGTTGTCGCAATGGCACAGCGTTTGGGAATAAAGTCTTCCCTCGATCCAGTTCCTGGTTTGGTGCTGGGTCAAAGCGTCGTTAATGTCACTGAGATGACTGGTGCTTTTGGAGCCATCGGTAATAATGGTGTCTGGAATCGTCCCCACGCAATTAGCCGGATTTTAGATAGCAGTGATTGTCGCGATCGCAATGATTTAAAAACTTGCCGCGTCATCTATTCTTTTGACCAAGATCCAGAAGCAAACAAGCGCGTACTCAAATCGGATATAGCCGATACCATGACCAATTTGCTACGTGGTGTCATCGCCAGAGGTACAGGACGCAGTGCCGCAATTGGATTAGGTGAAGCTGGTAAAACAGGCACAACAAATGACAACGTTGACCTGTGGTTTATTGGTTTTATTCCCAGTCGGCGACTCGTAACTGGTATTTGGCTAGGAAATGACAATAATTCTCCCACATCTGGCAGCAGCGCTCAAGCAGCTCAACTCTGGGGAAATTATATGGGACGAATTACAAAGTAGGGGACTGGGGACTAGGGACTAGGGACTAGGGACTAGGGATGAGGAATGAGGGATTAGGAAGAGTCTTTTTGTTATTTTTTTTCCCAGTCCCCAGTCCCCAATTACCGATATCCCTGCCAAGGAGTGACTTCTAATTTGCCGTTGGGCTGAAATACTACTTGGTAGTGAGCGAGGGGTTGTTTGGTGTTGGGAGGTGCTACATTTGAACCGTAAAGCGTGTTGAATATCTTGGGAAGAGGTGTTTCCCGGAAATAATCAAAGGCTACTTGGTTAAGTGGTTCATAATCGGCGATCGTTCCATCTTTATTGACGGCGACTCGATACTTCAAATTTTGCGAAAAACTGGGAGTACCGCTCCAATTTTGGCGAATTGTATCATAAAGCTTCTTATTTAAATCTTTGACGGCGTTGGCATCTGTGATTTTTGCGCCGATAACTTGTGGTGTGTTGGCGTATCCCCGCCAAGGGCTAACTTGCAGGACACCTTGCTGTGTAAATACTACTCGAAATTGAGCGATCGGTTCATTATTAATGCCACCACGTTTGGCAGGATTATAAAGCAGTTTTGGCAGGGGAGTTTTTTCTATTGCCTGATTTGCTTCTTTATTCGTCGCTTTATAACCAACCATCGCACCATCTGCTGCCACTCCGATACGATAGACTAAATCCTCATTTAATCCTGAGCGATTAGCCCAATCAGGATTAATTTGATTGTAGACTTGGCGCTGTAATGCCCGCAGTTGGGAAGCATCAGTAATTTCCGGAACTGTTTTTAAAAGAGCTTCTAAATCTGTTGTAACTGCGCTTGTTGCAGTCGGGGTGGTAGTTGGTGTAGGAGTAGGAGTAGCATTTGCGATGGGGGTAGCAGATGCTGTGGCATTTGTAGCATCTGTTGCTGAAGCAGTAGGGCTGGGTGTTGTAGAGTTAGTCTGCTGTTGTGGTTGACGCAATTGTGGTGCGGGAATTAAACCGAATGCAAGAGCACATACAGCCAAACTGGATACACCCACACCAGCGGGTACTGCTTGTTTGATAAATGCTTGACTAGCAATGCCAGAACCTTTGCCAACAGGTTGTAATTCTAGTGATAACTCTGGTAAAGTTTGGCTATCAGCAAAAAACTGATCCACGGCTTCGACTAAATCAAACAACTGCACACTATTCAAATCGATTTGAATTGGTGCTTTACCATTATTATATTTAGCTTCTGTATTTTTTTGTACATCTGAATGCACAATCAATCTATGTCGATTGCTGTGAATTTTCTCAAACTGTACTAACTCCGATTCTGTGTTGTGTGCGAGTGGGTTTGGCACACTGCTCAAAAATTCTTGAGCATAACCACTAACAGCTCTGACCAAACTTTCAAAAAATTCTCGCCCTCCCACTAATGGCTGATTGTAGCCAGATAAATAGCATTCTGCATTTACCAAAATTGATAATTCTGGGCGCATTTCTTGGAAGTGTACTGCTCTAGTGGCATCACTTAAACCTTCTAAAAGCAGTGTGCAATTAGGTAAACTATACTTACGTTGAATATTCATTCTACTTCACCGTCAAAAAGACTAATCCAGAAGCGTTGCATTCCTGCTGTACCTGTACAAAATAATAATTTACCTAACAAATTCATCGCCAGTTCATCTAATTTATCATCAGAAGTTAATGCCAAAAAACCAGAACGGCGAGGATTCATGCGGCTTTTAAAATGTGCTCTAAATCGCTCTAGATAATTAGAAAGCCGCAAATTTTGTTCTAAAGGAATCTGTTTATCATTCATTTGTTGATAAATCATGAGCATTTGACGAATGACAACCGTTAACCGTCGTGCCAAATAGCAAGCGATTACGACCAAAGCTTTTGCCTCGATAATTGTCAAAGGACGGCGAATATTTGCTCTACGTAAGGGGTTAGTGCTACGCATTCGCCATAAATTCACCCGGTCTTTAATAATACCTTTGAGTTCCAATTCTTCAGCAAATCCCAAAATTGCTTCAGAGCCACCCAGTTCTAAAGCTTCAATTGCTAGTAAAATAAGGTCAATTTGCACGCGGGTTGTACGGGGACATCCTTGTCCCTCAATTGCAGGATCGGGGAGAGTGTCCAGAATCATCGGCGCTGATTTTTGCGTGGGACTAGTGTTGAACGGCGTTAAACTTGCGGAAACATTCATTATAAATACCTTGTGCGATCGCAACAGACTAGGTAAAACTAATTTAAGATAGCTAGTCTAAAAAGTGAACATTTTCACGTTATGACAGGAGTAGGACTGCCTGATATATAGATTAATTACTCGTTCTACTCAAAGGTTTCCGTATACTGAGATTGTAAGTTTTTAAAACATAAGTTTAATAGCAACAATAGGTAGTATAATTCCATCTTTAGCTTGGTGTAGATTCTGATAATCGTCAATGGATTATACGTTATGAAGCAATGACCCCAAGCGTATGACATTATAGTGTACGATTTTTCAGGTATCAGGGATTAGGGATTGGGGACTGGGGACTAGGGACTGGGAAGAAACAACAAACAAATTCTTCGTAATCTCTAGCTCCTAACTCCGCACCTCCTA
>CASBQA010000301.1 GCA_949127635.1 Nostocales cyanobacterium PMM_0069
CTTGCGAGGAGGGGACTATATTTTACCCTCCCCGCAAGCCGGGGAGGGGCTGATCGGGGTGGGGTAAAATTCTATGCAACTTCACAAATAATTGGTATTAACCATTTGTAAAATCTCTTCAGCAGCGCGATCGCATACTCCCACTTCTCCCAAATGTTGCCGCATTTCTCGATAATCAGCCACCATTTGCTCTTTTCGGCTGGGATTAAGCAGTAAGTCCATCGCAGCTTGAGTCACGTTTTCTGGCGTTGCTCGCTCTTGTAAAAACTCTGGTACAATTTCTCTCATCACCACTAAATTAGTTGGGGATGCGAAGGGTATAGAACCTTTAAGAATATTACGGGCAATCCAAGCTGTAACTGGATGCAGCCGATAAGTAACAACTTGCGGCACATTTAGCAGGGAAAGTTCTAAGTTGACTGTACCAGATTTAGTGATTGCCAAATCCGCAGCCGCCATAACTTCTTGTTGTTGACCAGATACTACAGTTGCCTGCAAATTATAACTCTGTATTGCTTTTTCTATATCTTCTCGGTATATTTCCAGAGATAAGGGAATCCAGAAATGAACTTCAGGTAATTTAGCTTGAATATTTTGTGCAGCTTGAAAAATTACTGGTAAGAGATATTTTAGTTCTTGGCGACGAGAAGCGGGTAAAAGAGCGATCGCTATCTGTTCTGATCCAATCCCCAACTTACCACGAGCAGCTTCCCGACTGGGAGCATTTTTCATTCGGTCAACTAAAGGATGTCCTACCCAGCTAACTTTAGCGCCATTCTCTTGGTAGTAACGAGCTTCCTCTGAGAAAATTGCTAAAAGCTTATCTGTAAAGCTGACAATTCGGGAAGTGTTACTTAAACTCACCGACCAAACCCATTCTTGGGGTGCAATGTAATATACCACGGGAATTTGTGGCATATGCTTTTCTAAATAAGTGCCAATGCCCAGATTGGGTGTCATGTAGTCAATTAATACCACCAAATCCGGTGGATTTTCTTTCAGGTGAGCGATCGCCTTTCGTTGTACCTGGATAGTTGGCAAAACATAAGGCAACGATTCAAAAAGACCCATTGAGCCAATACTACTAGTATTACCCAGCAGATGTGCGCCCGCCGCAGCCATTTTTTCGCCACCCAGCGCCACAATCTCTAATTCTAACCCAGCCGCAACGACTTGACGTTGAAGTGCTGCAATCAGCAACGCTCCTTGCAAATCGCCAGACACTTCACCGGTGCTGATAAATATTCGCATATAAACTTAGGAGTAAAAATTAGGAGTTAGGAGTTAGGAGTTAGGAGTTAATTGATAAAACTCTTAACTCTTGTACAGACGTTCCGGCGGAACGTCTCTACCGCTCCTCATAACTCAAGACTCGTCACTTACGGCTGCTTTGCCTTTTCCAGGAATCAACCCGCGTCTTCCTGGCATCTGAGATAATAGCAGAAAGCGGCGCAGATACTGCAAGTGTTCTGTATCTCCCAGCAGTTCCAACTGTTCCAAAGCGTCTTTAAAAATTAACTCAGAACGGTAAAGAAAGCGGAAGGCTTTTTTGAGGATTTGCAAGTCAGCAGAACTCATTCCAGAGCGTTTGAGTCCTATCAGGTTGAGGGTTCGTATCCGTGATGGATTGCCCTCCACCATCATATATGGCGGCACATCGCGGTCAATGCGGGTCATCCCGCCGACCATTGCCAAACCGCCGATATGTACAAATTGATGGACACCTAAAACCCCGCTCAGTCGAGCGCAGGAATCAATATGGACGTGACCAGCTAAAGCCACAGAGTTAGCAATAATTGTCGAATCGGCAATGACGCAGTTATGACCTACATGGACGTAAGCCATTAACAAGTTGCCATTGCCGATGATAGTTGCTTCACCAGCGCCTGTAGCTCGGTTAATGGTGACATATTCCCGAATTTGGTTATTGTCGCCAATTTTAACCCAGCTAGGCTCGCCAGCGTATTTTAGATCCTGGGGTTCCATGCCAATGCAGGCGCCTGGAAAAATGTGATTTCTTGCCCCAATTTCCGTTAGTCCGTCGAGGACAACATGAGGGCTAATGATAGTTTCCGGACCTACTTTGACTTGCCCTCCAATAACCGCATACGCACCGATTTGCACGCTCTGGTGGATTTGCGCGTTAGGATGAATTACAGCAGTTGGATGAATAAGAGTTTTCAAGGGTGCATCTCCAGAATAGTCTTGAGTGCTGAGTGTTTAGGTATTGTGTGAGTGAGAGAATCGGCGATCGCAAGTTATGTGTGAGGGCGTTTAAAATCTAGAAATTAAACAATGCGGTTGTGGCTTGTTTGATTTACTGCTATTCTTTTTCAAGAATCAGTAAAAACGCGTCACGGTCGCGCCAATACCACAAAACCAGGTTTTTTAATTAGCAAGTGAAAACATCAGTTCGCCTTCGGCAGCGAGCTGACCGTCTACCTCGGCACGAGCCTGCATCTTACCGAAACGACGTTGTTTTACCCACAACAGTTCCACGGTCATTACTAGTTGATCGCCTGGTACTACTTGGCGGCGAAATCGGACTTTATCGATACCTGCAAACAGGAAAAGTCCGCCCTCTAACTCTGGTAGTTGAGTTAGAACGATACCGCCGACTTGTGCCATAGCTTCAACAATTAGTACTCCCGGCATAATCGGATTTCCGGGAAAATGCCCTTGAAACTGGGGTTCATTAAAGGTGACGTTTTTTATCCCCACAGCGCGTTTTTCGGGCACGTAGTCGATAATTCGGTCTACAAGTGCGAAAGGATAGCGATGGGGTAAGAGTTTTTGAATTTCTTCTACTGTAAAAATTGTTTTTGTCTCAGATGTGCTTGTTGTTTCATTGGTTTGAGATTTGGTAGATGGAGAATCTGGATCGGTAACTGTATTAACTTCGGTGAGAATTGACATTGGCACGCTCGGTTGATTAAACTGTTTTGGCTTTGTTTGTAGGTGCCGATTTTAACTTTCCCAGGATTTAGGTTTTTAGCTTTTGACTAACTGCCAACCGCTGACAATTCTAAAATCCTTTGGGCGAGTTGAATATGTAAATTGTGGCTGGCTTTGTACGCCAAGAAATGAGCACTAGGTAATAAATTTCCTAGTAAACTTAAATCTCCTACTAAATCCAAGATTTTATGACGTACTGGCTCATTTGCATATCTTAATGGTGGATTTAACCAACCTTCGGGTCCACAAACGAGGGCATTATCCAAACTTCCACCTTTAATTAAACCTGATTTTTGCAGGTATTCAATTTGATGTAATAAACCAAAAGTACGGGCAGGGGCAATTTCTAGGGCAAAGGCAACTGATGCATTCGCCAGATTTGAGCCTCGTGACCAACTGTACCATTGATTACCGATCGCAGGCAGGTCGAAGTCAATACCGTAGCTAAAACGAATTTCTGGGGCTGGCATAGCACAAACAAAAGCATCGTCTTGACGTACCCAAATTGGTTCAGTGATCGCCAGGGGAATTTCATCGTTAGTCAAAGTTTGTGAGACTAAACCAACTTCGGCGATCGCTTGTGCCCAAATTTGCGCTGAACCGTCCAAAAGCGGCACTTCCGCCCCATCAATCTCAATTCGGGCGTTATCTACCCCCATCGCACACAGAGCCGCTAATAAATGCTCTACAGTGCGAACGCACGCCACCCCTTTACCCAACTGAGTCGAAAGCACAGTCTCATTCACTGCCGCAACTTGTGCGGGAATTATCGGTAAGTCCGGCAAATC
>CASBQA010000302.1 GCA_949127635.1 Nostocales cyanobacterium PMM_0069
TGTTATTTCGGCGTTCGCAATTGTTATTTCGGCGAAACTTATGCTGGTCATACTTGTGTGTACACCGTAGAGAGGAATGTCCGGAACGGACAGGGTGAGGTTTTTCACTCCTTTTTGGGTAATTCGATGACTTGTGTATACACCGTAGCCTTTTTAAGGGGGGCTTATTCGGATCAATAAGTGCCTAAAATCACAGCCAACCACTTTTCAAACAACCTCTAAAGCGCTTGCTACATAATAGAGATAGGAAAAGAAAATTAATTATGCGTTAACCGAAACCTTTGATTAGACGTAGCAGTGCTACGTCTCTACGATGTCAAAAAATTTTATGCACATAACGCCCGAAGCACTATCTCCAGAATAGATTACCCTAAATATAGGTTAATATTGGACAAAAAATTCCCACTCATATCATTTAACCCCTAAAAATGCAAGACAAGGAATTGGACTCTCAGCTGAGAAGCGATCGCTCTACATCCCCAGATTATCAGCAAGAGGATATCTTTCCTGGCAATGGGGAAATGAGTCTGATGATGCGGACTCTCGATTGGTCAGTTACACCAATCGGTTCTGTTAAGCATTGGAATCAGAGTTTGCGTACTTCTGTCAGTATTTGCTTATCCTCTCGATTCCCAATTTTGATTTGGTGGGGATCGGAATTTGCCATGCTTTATAATGATGCTTACCGTCCAATTCTAGGGGCAACTAAGCATCCACAAGCTTTGGGTCAACCAGGACGGGAGTGTTGGTCAGAAATATGGGATATCATCGGACCGATGCTCGAAAGTGTAATGATTACAGGCAATGCTACTTGGTCTGACGATCAGTTACTCCTAATAGACCGCAATGGTTATCTTGAGGAATGCTACTTCACTTTTTCTTATAGTCCCATCCGCAATGAAACAGGTGGTATAGGTGGGGTTTTTACTGCGGTTACGGAAACAACCGAGCGGGTTTTGAGCGAACGACGGTTACGCACTCTAAGAGAGTTAGCCGCAAAAACTTCCCAAGCGAAGACTGTTGAAGAAGCTTGCGAACTGAGTATGGAAACTTTAGCAGATAATGTCGCTGATATTCCCTTTGCTTTAATTTATTTGCTGGATGAAGCAGGTAAACAAGCTCAGTTGATCAAATCAGTGGGATTAGCACCTCCAGAAATAGCAAACCAAGAAAGTTTAGATTTATTGTCAGATGATACACACAACTTCCCGTTGTTAAAAGTTGTCCAAACAGGTCAACCTGAGCGGGTAGATAATTGGGGTGCCTCTAGTTATGCAGACTTAGCTGAGTCGGCATTAATATTACCCATAACCCAAGCAAACCAGAAATTGACCGCAGGTTTACTGGTAGTTGGCATCAATCCGCGACGTGCTTTAGATGAAGAGTATAGCGGTTTCTTTCAATTGATTGCAGGTAATGTGGGAGGTGCGATCGCTAATGCTCGTGCCTACGAAATAGAACGAAAACGAGCGGAAGCACTCTTTGAGTTAGATCGGGCAAAAACGACTTTTTTTAGTAATATTAGCCATGAGTTTCGCACGCCACTAACCTTAATTATCTCACCTTTAGAGGAAATGTTGCGCGATCGCTTACAACAATTTGCGCCACAAGACCAAGAACAATTGCAATTAATCCATCGCAACTCACAGCGCTTGCTGAAATTGGTCAACAGTCTTCTAGATTTCTCACGCATTGAGGCAGGACGAGTCCAAGCTGTATATGAACCAATTGATTTGGCTAGCTTTACTGCCGAACTCGCTAGCTTGTTTCGCTCAGTAATTGAAGCAGCGGGTATGCGCTTAATCGTACAATGTCCGCCTCTAGGGTCAACGGTGTACGTAGACCGTCAGATGTGGGAAAAGATTGTGCTGAATTTGCTCTCCAACGCCTTTAAGTTTACCTTCCAAGGAGAGATAACCGTAACATTGCGCGATCGCCAAAATCACGTCGAGTTACAAATAAGTGATACCGGCACAGGCATCCCCGAAGAAGAAATACCCCATTTATTCGAGCGTTTCCACCGAGTAGAGGGTGCGAAGGGACGTAGTTTTGAAGGGTCTGGAATTGGTTTATCGTTAGTCCAAGAATTAGTCAAACTACACGGCGGCATCATCAGCGTAAGTAGCATTGTTGACCAGGGAACCAGGTTTATAGTATCTATCCCCACAGGATATGCTCACTTACCAAGCGTTAACATTGGTGCAATTAATACATTACCATCAACCGGAGTCGGGGCTATCTCCTATGTAGAAGAAGCTTTGCGGTGGTTGCCAGCAGAAACTGAGGAAACACAGATTAATCTCAAAATTGAGAATTCTCCAGCAGTAAAAATGGCGCAAACTTCTGGGGAAAAGAAACCCGACAAAGTTATAATGCCTATGCTTAGGGGAAATGGATTTTCAGACAATAATCTAGCAACTAATTTGCCAATTCCCCGTATTCTCCTTGCCGATGATAATGCAGATATGCGCGATTATGTCAAGCGTCTGCTGCAAACAAATTATGAAGTAGAAGCAGTAGCAGATGGATTAGCTGCCGCTTCCGCGATTCGGCAACAGCCTTTTGATTTAGTTTTAACTGATATTATGATGCCAGGACTCGATGGTTTCGAGTTGTTGCGGCAACTGCGTCAAGATCCACTCACCAAAGAGATACCGATCATCTTGCTATCTGCCCGTGCTGGGGAAGAATCCCGAATTGAGGGGTTAGAATTTGGGGCTGACGATTACTTAGTTAAACCTTTTTCTGGTCGTGAACTGCGATCGCGTGTCGATGCTACCATAAAATTGAGCAGAATGCGCCAGAGCATGAAGCAAGTGCTGCAAGATGCCAACGAGCATCTGAGCAACGTTCTGGAAAACATGACTGATGCTTTTATTGCTCTCGATCGCGAATGGCGGATTACTTATGTGAACCAACAGACAGCAAGGCTCAACAATATGCAGCCAGAGGAAATTATTGGCAAAACCCACTGGGAAATGTGGTCTTGGTCAGTTGGCACAATAGTTGAGCAGAAATATCGTCAAGCAATGAAAGAGCAGACTCCGGTACATTTTGAGGTACTGTACGAACCATTAATGAAGTGGTTGGAGATTCATGCTTATCCATCAGAAGAGGGAATGGGTATTTATTTTCGCGATATTACTACTCGCAAAACTGCGGAAATATCATTGCAAAATGCCCTGCAAAGGTTAAACTTTCATGTAGAAAACTCGCCTTTGGCAGTAGTTGAGTGGGATCATGAATTTCGTGTATCTCGTTGGTCGGTGGAAGCTGAACGAATTTTTGGCTGGCAAGCATCAGAAGTAATCGGTAAGAATTTCCAAGATTGGCAGTTTGTCTTTACGGAAGATTTAGAAGTTGTTACAGATAGGGTGACTCGGCTGACTCAAGGAATTGAAAACCGTAATATTTCTTACAACCGCAATTACACAAAAGATAATTCCATTGTGTCCTGTCAGTGGTACAACTCCACTTTATTAGATGAATCTGGGAAATTAATTTCAGTGCTATCATTAGCGTTGAATGTAACTGAGCGCGAAAGAATGGAAGCCGCATTACGGGAAAGTGAGAAACGATTCCGGGAAATGGCGGATGCATCCCCGACTCTAATTTGGATGGCTGATATTAGCAAGCTTTGTAACTATTTTAACAAAACCTGGCTGGAGTTTACAGGGCGGACGATAGAGCAAGAAATGGGTAATGGTTGGACAGAAGGAGTGCATCCGGAAGATTTGCAGTACTGTATAGATATTTATATAAATGCCTTTGATGCCCATGAAAAATTTAGTATGGAGTATCGGCTGAAACGCTATGACGGCGAGTATCGGTGGATTTTAGATAACGGTGTGCCGCGTTTTACATCATCAGGTGATTTCCTCGGTTATATTGGGTCGTGTATTGACATTAGCGATCGCAAACTTGCAGAGGAGACGATGCGCGAAAGTAGCACTCGTCTCAGATTTGTTCTAGATTCGGCACATTTCGGTGATTGGAAATTAAATCTGTCAAGCGAATCTGACACCGCTCATCGTTCGCTAAAACATGACCAGATATTTGGATATGAATCGCTGCAAAGTGAGTGGAACTACGAAATATTTTTAGAACACGTTCACCCAGATGACCGTGAGATGGTGGATCAAAAGTTTAAGAAGACACTTCTTACCTACGAAGACTTGGATTTTGAGTGTCGAATTATTCGAGTTGATCAAAGCTTAACTTGGATTTGGTCACGAGGAAGTGTTTACCGAGATATCAACGGTAAGCCGACTCATCTGATCGGGTTAGTTACCGATATTAGCGAGCAGCAAGCTGCGCTACACGAACGCAAACTTGCTGAAGCCGAACGCGAAGAAATGCTCGTGCGGGTTCAGCAATATGCCGGTCAACTGCGTGGGTTGACTCAAGCAGCATTGGCGATAAATTCAGCACTTTCTATTGAAGAAATTGTGCAAATAATTACCGAGCGATCGCGTTTTTTAATCGGCGCACATCAATCAGTTACCAGCATGGCGCTTGATCGTAATTGGGCACAATCTATCAGTGTCACTTCACTTTCAGATAAATATGCTACATGGAGAGATTATAAACTAAAACCCGATGCCTCAGGCATTTACGCATACATCTGCGAGATAAATCGTCCCATCCGCATGACTCAAGCCGAACTAGAGTTACATCCCCAATGGCGGGAATTTGCCGCAGATGCCGCAAATCTACCGATGCGCGGTTGTCTGGCTGCACCCCTAACAGGACGAGATGGTCGCAATATTGGACTGATTCAATTATCTGATAAATACGACGAAAGCGACTTTACACCAGAAGACAAAGCCATCTTGGTACAATTAACACAGATCGCATCTGTAGCAATTGAAAATACTCGCTTGTACGAAGCCGAACAACTAGCGCGTACTCAAGCTGAATCGGCAAACCGCATCAAAGATGAATTTCTCGCCGTTCTTTCTCACGAATTACGTACTCCACTAAACCCGATTCTTGGTTGGTCTAAGCTGTTGCGAACCCGGAAATTTGATGAAAAAAAGACCGCTGAAGCTTTAGCAACAATTGAGCGCAATGCCAAATTACAGGTACAACTCATTGAAGACTTGCTAGATGTCTCGCGAATTTTACGCGGCAAACTAACCCTAAATGTAGACAAAGTAAATCTATCATTAATTATTTTAGCAGCTTTAGAGACAATACGTTTAGCAGCAGAAGCGAAATCGATTTCGATTCAAACCGTTTTCGACCCGAATGTGGGGCAAGTCGCAGGTGATGCAGGTCGCTTGCAACAAGTTATTTGGAATTTGCTTTCCAACGCTGTTAAGTTTACACCCAACGGGGGACGGGTAGAGGTGCGATTGTCAATTGAGAGGGGCAATGGCAATAATTCCTATGCTCAGATTACAGTTAGCGATACAGGTAAAGGTATTGCGCTAGAGTTTTTACCTTATGTGTTTGATTATTTTCGCCAAGCAGATAGTGCTACTACAAGGAAATTTGGTGGATTGGGATTAGGATTAGCGATCGTGCGACAGTTAGTAGAACTCCACGGTGGTACAGTCTTTGTAGAAAGTCCCGGCGAAGGACAGGGAGCAACTTTTACAGTTAAGCTGCCATTGTTGTCAACAACAGATTTAGGAGAAAGTGAGTTGACAGCAGAAGCGGAATTTAATTCACTTAATTTGGAAGGAATCAAAATACTGATTGTAGATGATGACGTTGATTCGCGAGACTTTATTAGCTTCGTATTACAACAAGAGAAAGCCGAAGTTATAGCAGTTTCATCAGCGATGGAAGCACTGCAAATATTGGCAAAGTCGAAATTAGATATTTTATTAAGTGATATTGGGATGCCAGAAATGGACGGCTATATGCTGATTCGTCAAGTGAGAAATTGGTTGCCAGAACAAGGGGGAGAGATTCCAGCGATCGCTCTAACAGCTTATGCTGGAGAATACGATCGCCAACAAGCAATTTCAGCCGGCTTCTCATACCATGTCTCCAAACCAGTCGAACCAGCAGAGCTAATTGCCGCTATTTTGAACCTCACACGACTTGAAGTCGCGTGATTCCTGCTTCAACGATCTCCGCCTGAATTGCTTCAGGACTTACAAGTTCTCCACAGGCGTATATAGCATCCGGCGCACCGACGGCTGCTGTTAAAATCCTCAGTCCTTCACTTAATATGTTCAAAGCTGCGTTCACGTCTCTCAAATTGTAATTACTGCAAGTAGGACAAGACCATTCACGCAGCTTTAAATCTTTCACCAAAGAGTTGATGAAACCGCATTGGTTACAAGTCTGAGATGAGGGATAAAATGTACCAACTTTTTGCACAATTCTGTCATGCCACAAAGCTTTGTATTCCAACATGGTTATAAACTTATACCAATTTAATATGAAGCTGCATATAATAGAGAGAAGCAAACTTGGTAAGTTTACATACTCATGAGCCGCCCTTTTAAGATTGAGATCGCGGAAAGCGAAGAGGAACTAAAAA
>CASBQA010000303.1 GCA_949127635.1 Nostocales cyanobacterium PMM_0069
ATCTTAAAAGGGCGGCTCATGAGTATGTAAACTTACCAAGTTTGCTTCTCTCTATTATATGCAGCTTCATATTAAATTGGTATAAGATATAGGTAAATATTTAGGATTTTTCAGGCATAATATTTTATAGAAGTAAAAATCATAAAAAATTAACCGGGACAACTGCAATGAAGTACTCTTTTGATATTGTAGGTGTATCTCCTGTTTTGCAATTTTTTAATCATCAAGAGCACATTTGCCAAAAACCGCAACACCAGGGGGTAGAATACATAGGAACGCATAAATGTACCCTTGATGCATTGATCGAGTCTGTAGAACCAGTTCCGCCTAAATGGAATTGGGACTTGGATCAAGTCGTAGATACGGTGATTCAGTTTTGGTTGAACAATTCAGACAGTATTGGCTACTGGAAATCACGTTTAACTGATGCCGGCACTGATAATTTACTAGTGGCAAGAATTGCTGATATGAAAGCTTTACAATCTGAATTTGAATCTTTGCTAGGTAAAAATTGGTAATCATAGCGTTGCTGAACAAAACGCTCTTAATGGTGACAATGTAGGTTACGTTCTTGCGAAGCTTAACGTACCCTACGTAGGTTTCATATTTACTTGACTTACTTAAGTAATTGAAAGCCGCACCTGGTTGTTAAAATTTTCGCTTTCATAAATTATTAAAGTGGCGAGGGCACCGTTGACAATCTAGAATTACTGTGATATCCAAGTGGGAGCATCATTTAAAAAGGCGTTAGTCCATCTCCGCCAAAAGACTTACTAACGCCTTAGCTCCAACACAACAGGATAACATATATCATGCTACAAAATACAGATTGCAGCGATTCCGTCTCTTCTTCTGATGCGATCGCTTACAAAAAGCGTCTTAGTTCTTGGGCTGTTGCTCGTTTGCTTCCGGATACGCAACAGGAGATTATCGCTCGATTCCGCAATCGGTCTGATGCAGAAGGTCATTTGCGACTTTTACGCCAACTAACACCTGACATCACCTTGATGGTAGTTTTTGATTGTCAGAAAAAAGAAGCTGTAGTTTAAAGTTTTGTGTAAGAACACACATCTAGCAGAATTGTAATAAAAGGTAACAAGAAGTGGTTTGAAATATCTATCCCTGGATGTTTGACAAAAAGCCACTGTACCGGAAAAAGACAGCTAAGAATGCAGGGTGTTTCCCATACACTTTAGTGTTGTCAAAGTGGCGAAAAACTAAGTTAGACTTTTGTTGAAACTTGTGTGCTAAAAGTAATATGAGGATCAATTGACCCTCACGACACACGTTACTATTAACTTTGTTTACGAACAAAACAAAGTATCGCGGGTATTCCGTCCCGTTGTGGGATTTGTACCTTTGGCGATTTTGCAAAGTTTGTTTTGCTCATCCCGACGTAGCAGCACATCAGTAAAATCTGCCCCGTCAATAATCGCACCATCAAATTTAGCGTTAGCGGCAAACGCACCTTCTAACACCGCATTTGTCAAATTCGCTTTTATCAAACGAGCTGAGTCTAGAGTCGCATTTGTGAGATCGGCACCCTCTAAATTTACCGACTCTAGATTTGCCGCAAAAAAGCTGACACCGCGCAAATTAGAATGGTTAAAGTTGCTATAGCGCAGATTAGCTTTAGTAAAGCTAGAATCTGTTAAATCACGTTTTGAGAAATCAGTTTGGATCAGAATTTCTTTGTTATATTCCAGTGCAAAAGCGTTTGGCACAAAATAGAAACATGCCGTGATGAAAACTGATACCCAAAGCAATAAACTGAGTATGCTTGCCCAAATGTGATTTAGTGTTTTACCCTGCAACCCTAGCTGAGTTGGAGATTTGGTGAAAGCAATTGTTATGCGATCGCTATTTATAGAATTCATGCTATTTTTAACCAATGGCGAATCTTCCTTCATCTCATTATCCCGATATCGGTACTTTAGGAGAAGACTTAGTAGCGCAATGGTTACAATCCAATAGTTGGATCGTTCTGCATCGTCGCTTTTCTTGTCGTTGGGGAGAAATTGACATCATTGCCCAATTTGAGAACGGGAAAGCAGATAACTTGATGCTGGCATTTATTGAAGTCAAAACTCGCAGTTCTGGTAATTGGGATGCAGGGGGAAGAAACGCTATCACCCGACAAAAGCAAGCAAAACTCTGGCGTACAGCGCAGATATTTTTATCAGAGTATCCTGAGAGAGCGGATTATCCTTGCCGATTTGATGTCGCCATAGTACGATGCCAGCGAATCTCAAAAAAACTGCCGGATTCGGTTATGGCTAGCTCTGAAGTTTTAGCTAATTCCTCAGATGGAGTATATCACTTAACGTTGCAAGAATACATTCCCGCAGCTTTCGATTTAAATAGCTAAATCAATGTAGAGACGTAGCAGTGCTACGTCTCTTGGCTTTGTGGTAACGCATCATAAGCATAGCGGTCGATGTCTAATAACTAATGGCTAATAGCTTTTCCCACAAGCAGCTATTAGCCACAATCATTTGCAATATTAATTTAGTAGTATAGAATTACGCTAACGTTTCTGGACAATAGCCCAGTCCCCGGACAAACTGTTGTCTAAACGCTTCAATTTCTTCTTTCTCTGGGTTTCCATGAGAAACTATCGCTACCTGATAGCGACGCATCACATCAACAGGACACTGCCCTGCTTCCAAACTCCAAAGCGCCATTTGCACTCGCATTGGTGGGTCGTAACTAATTCCTAACTCACTGAAGAAAGCTCGAAAATCGCCATCTTCCTGGGGTGTAACATTACCTTTTAGTTTTACCCTAACCACCCAGCCATCAATCTGATGAATGACGGTGACGAATGAAACAGGTGTCTGAGGTCTGCCGTGCAGGTGTTGAACCACCCTTAGAGTTAAACTGGCATTTGCCAGGTAATACAAATATTCCATCTTGGTGCTTGGGATCAAAGCCAATCCTACATTTCTATATTTATAGATAGACCCTACCGTTGGCTAGGGTAAAAGCCCCCGTTTTTCCATGGGGAGGTTTACCCAATTTTTATATTCTTGTTTACGTGTTACTTAATAGTATCCATCGTAAAATCTATGGATGAAATTAAGCGATCGCTTTTTAGCAAAAAGAATTAAAACTATCTTTAGATAGATGCACCTCATACCCGCAGTAACCAATATGAATTCAACTTTTAGCCAGGAAGTACAAAACATTGACTTAGATCGTTCATTAGCTGGGTATGACTATGAATTACCTCAAGAACTGATTGCTCAAAATCCAGCACTTCCTAGAGATACCTCCCGGCTTTTATTAGTAAATTCTCCTAACACAGGCAAACATTTAGCACCATTAGACCACATATTCCGTGATTTACCGGAGCTATTACACTCAGGGGATTTGCTGGTAATGAATAATACGCGCGTTCTGCCAGCGCGGTTGTATGGTCGTAAATCTACTGGCGCAGAAATAGAAGTATTGTTGTTAGAAGAACGACGCCAAAACTGTTGGTTAGCTTTAGTCAAGCCTGGAAAACGCTTCAAAGCGGGTGCAGAGATTATTTTTGCGGCAAGGGGAGTGGGGGGACAAGGAGAACAAAAAATAATTTCTCCCTCTCTCCTTGTCTCCCCCTCTCCTTGTCTCCCCCCCTCCTCTTCCCTGACTGCTACGGTTCTGGAGACGGATGAAGCAACTGGGGGACGTCTGTTGCAATTTGATTTGCCGGAGGGAGTTTCTTTAGTGGAATTGTTGGATGTGTATGGTGAAGTACCTTTGCCACCTTACATTACCCAATCCAAAGCCCAAAGCGAACAATATCAAACAGTTTATGCTCAATATCCAGGAGCGATCGCAGCTCCGACAGCTGGGCTACATTTTACACCAGAATTATTGCAGCAGTTGCGCGATCGCGGCATTAATCAAGCTTTTATAACTTTGCATGTAGGCGTGGGTACGTTTCGCCCGGTGGAAGTGGAGAATGTTAATACTCACAAAATGCATGAAGAATTTATTCAAGTCCCCCCGGAAACAGTAGAGCAAATTCGCGCTACAAAAGCATCTGGCGGACGGATTATTGCTGTGGGAACAACGGTAACGCGTGCTTTAGAAGGAGCGGCTAAATCTGGCAATTTGCAGCGATTTTCCGGCAAGACAGACTTATTTATTTATCCAGGCTATGAATGGCAAGTGGTTGATGGTTTAATTACCAATTTTCATTTGCCGCGTTCTAGTTTGCTGATGCTGGTGAGTGCTTTAATTGGTCGGGAAAGATTGTTAAATATATATCAGCAAGCGATCGCTTCTCAATATCGCTTTTATTCCTTCGGTGATGCAATGCTCATTTTGCCGGAAGCAACAGAGTAGGGAGTCAAAAGTCAATAGTCAAGAGTCAATATAGCGGTTTTCAGTTGGGTGCAATACAGAACCTCACCCCGTCCGTTCCGGACACCCCTCTCCTTAATAAGGAGAGGGGAAGGGGGGTGAGGTTTTTATGTACCTCACTCAACCGAGAACCGCTATAGTCAATAGTCTATTGACCCTTGACCCTTAAATGCAAATAAAATACCTAGCAGCTTAATTTTTTCTTTTCTGGTGGGTACTCTGACTTATAACCCTTTAACAATAAGTCCAGGTATACCATTCATGAAAAAATATCAACTTTATCAGTGGTTTGTTTGCACCTCCAAAATGGTGCTGTTTTCTTCCTCTGCGTTTTTGGTGTTGACGACATCAACGTTTACTTTATCAGGAAGCAAGGTGCTTGCCCAGGAAAATGTTGTCACTCAGGATTTAGAAGCAGCTAGTTATTACCAGCAGGGAGTGACGCGCTATAACCGCAATGATTTACTGAGTGCTGAATATGCCTTTCGTCAAGCGTTGCAGCGAGATCCAAATTTGGGGCTGGCACGCAATTACTTGGGTAATATTTTTTTACAGCAAAATCGCTTGGAAGCAGCGGTGCAAGAGTATGCAGAAGCGATTAGGATGAATCCTAATTTGGGTGAGGCTTATTATAACCTAGCTTTAGCCTTGCAAAAACAAGGACAAAAAGAAGCGGCAATTACTGCTTATCGCCAAGCGTTGGTGATAGAACCAACAATGGTAGCAGCCCATTATAACTTGGGATTGGCACTCTATGAACAAGGTCAGCTAAAAGAAGCGATCGCCGAATATCAGCAAGCAATAAATCTTGATAGTAGTAATGCCAATGCATATTTTAATTTAGCGATCGCCTTACAACAGCAAAGTGAAATACCCCAAGCGATCGCTGCTTATCGACAAGCGATAGAGTTAAATCCGAAAAATGCGATCGCTTACTCTAATCTGGGCAGTCTGCTAGCTAGTCTTGGTCAAGCTTCAGAGGCTGTTACTGCTTACAAGCAAGCACTTAATCAAAATCCTAAGAATGCTTTAGCTTATTACAACTTGGGAGTAACTTTCTACAACCAAGGCGAAATTAACAAAGCTAATGCAGCATTTAAACGCGCTCGCAACGAATACCGGGAATTGGGAAACCTTCCAGAAGCTTATAAGGTTGAGCAACTAATGCTGCAAATTGCCGAAAAGAAAAGCCAACCTGAAGTTACTCAAACCTCAACTCCCTCGGAAACACCAAATCAATCAGAAACTCCTCCAACTGAAACACAAAGCAATCCTGGGGATGTACCAATTTCAGTTGAACAACAGCCCATTTTACCGCCGGAAATGCCAAATCTACCACAAACCCCGATAGAAACTCCTGGGAACCTGAGCGGTAAGGGGTAATGCAAGATGGGGAATGGGGC